>MWBB01000009.1 GCA_002068835.1 Acidobacteria bacterium ADurb.Bin340
CGTAGGCCCCACTACGGCCATCGGCGCCTTCCTTCCCACGCTCGCCCGGCGCTCCCAGCGCGGCCCGCGCGAGTTTTGTTAGGAGCTCTTATGATGGGCCATTGATTCCAGGTCCCCAGGGAGCGTTGAGATGGCCCGAGCGAAGCAGCTTCCCCCCTTCGATTTCGAAGCCACGGTGGCAAAGCTGGTGGCTGAGCTGAAACAGTCCTGGCTCCTCAAGCAAACGAAGCTCAAGCCCTTGGGCGTTCCCGCCTCGGCCCAGGAGGCCATCCTGGAACGGCTCCAGCGGGAGGGATTCGAACCGATCAAGGGTGGCCTTCGCATGCCCCTTGCCCAGCAGTGGAACGCCCTGCTCGACGGGCAGGAGGTGCTTGGAGGCCCCCTGGCGAAGAAATTCAAGGGCGCGACCGCCAAGGAGGTGAAAGCCCTCCTGGAAAACCAACTGAAGGGAAAACAGGTCTACCGCGTACTTCGGGGCAAGGTCGAAGCCTACACGCGCCACGGGGATCGGGTGCTGACGCCCCAGGAACTTCGGGTGCTGGCCACCCTGACCCAGACCCTCCAGAAGGCTGCCAGGGCGAAGCCGGTTCCCATGACCTTGCTCCGGGAAGATCTGCGGGAACTGCTGCTGGACCTGCTGGCGCCCGGAGAACCCCAGGGGACCCCGGCCCAGGAAACGGCGGACCTGGAGGACCGGGTCGTGGAAGCCTGCCGCCGCATGACCCGGCCCGATATGGGGCTCTGCTTCATCCCGGACCTCGTGCGAGCCCTCCTCGATCAGGCTCCCCTGGCAGCCATCTACGGGGCCTTGCGGAAGGCGCTGCACCAGGAACGCATCGAACTGCGGCCTGAATCCGGTCTGAACCGCCTGACCTCCGAGGAACTCCAGTTGTGTCCCGAAGGCCCCATGGGCACCCGCTACTCCTGGGCCCGGCTCCGGGAGGCCCGCCCATGACCGCCCCCCTGGCCTTCTCCCTGTTCGCGGATCCCTGGGGCGCCCCCCGGGACTACGAGCCGCTCCACGCCGAGCCCACGGAAGCCATCCTCCAGGCGGTGGACGACCTCCGCACCCTGGCCCGGGCCCAGGATGAACAGTCGGCGCGCCCCCGCCCCCTGAGGCTGCTTGGCACCACCGGCATCGGCAAGACCCACCTGTTCTCCCGTCTCCGTCGGCGGCTGGCCTCCCGGGCGGTGCTGGTCCACATCCAGCCCCTCAGCGGCAGCGACATGGCCCCCCGGTATGTCCTGGGCCAGATCCTGCGCCAATTGGCCCAGTTCTCGGGCGACATGCCGCAGATCGATGCGCTGGCGGGGACCATCCTCTCCCAGGGCCTGGACGGGAATCCCGATGAGCCCCAGGCAAGCCTGGAACTGCTTCGGGAGCTCGATGAAGCGGGACGGAACCAGGTGCTGGAACAGTGCCTCACAACCCTGCTGGCACGGAGACCCAGCCTGGACAGCGGCTACCTGGAGCAGCTCCTGAGAGCGCCCTTCCTGGATCCGCTCCGGCGCAACGCCCTCCTGGCCTGGCTCGGCGGCGAGGATCTCGATGAATTCCAGGCCAAGCGCATCGGAATCCACGAGCCGCTTGCGGAGGCCCGGGTGCTCCCGGCCCTGGGCACCCTGGCGCGGATCGCCGCCTCCGGATCCCCCCTGCTGCTGTGCTTCGACCAGTTGGAAAACCTCATCCAACCCGGGGACCACGGACGGATCACCGCTTACGGGAACCTGATCTCCGATCTGGTGAATCAGGTCCGGGATGTGGTGATCATCCAGATGGCTCTGGACAGTGAATGGGTTCGGGGCATCGAACCCCAACTCTCCCATAGCCACCGAGATCGAGCGTGCGGCCGCCGTTTCACCCTCACGATGCCCGACCGGTCCGAGATCGAAGGATTGCTCCGCTTGTGGCTGGCCGAAACGCCAACGCCAGCGGCCTTCCCATCCCCCTTCAGCCCCCAGGAGTTCGAGGGGCTGGTGGGCCACACGCCCCGCCAGATCCTCCAGAAGCTCCAGGATTGCCTGGAGGGCGCCCCCCAGGGACATGCCGAGGACGCCGAGGCGGCTGCGGATGGGCGATTGCGGGATGCCTGGGAAGCCACCCTGGCCAAGGTCCGCACCGATTTGGCCGATCGGGATGCCCTGGATCAGGGTGCGACCCCGGAACTGCTGACGGATGGATTCATCCAGCTGATCCGGCTGCTGGAGGGCCTTCACGTGGGCGAAGTCCACGGCCCGGAGCGGATCCACTACCGCCGTTCCGGCGGCGATGAACACCTGTCCATCCTTCATCAAGCGCACCACCGTTCCCTCGGAGCGGCCCTGGACCGCCTGGCCCGGACCAGCGGTCTCCGGCAGGTGGTCCGTGAACACTGGCGCCCCTTCAAGCCCACCTGGAAGACCACCCTTCAGAAGTGGGAGGCCCTCTGCCGACAGGATGGAGTCCGGCCTCTCTGGCTCCAGCGGCGGGATGCCGAGCGGCTCCTGGCCCTGGATGCCCTGATGAAAGCCGCCGTCTCCCGGGATCTCACCCGGCCCGATGGGCGGTCCTTCGAACCCGATGAAGTGGCGAACTGGATCCGACGCACGCTGCTTCCCGAGCAGTGGGAGGTGGCCCAGGCGCTGGCTGGAACAGAACCTCTGGAGGAAAGTCTCCATCCCCCGATTCCAGAGCCGGTCCAGGCATCTTCCGATGGGGCGGAATTCCCGCTGCCCCTGGCCCTCCTCCAGGAACTGGGGGTGGCTTCCGTGGACCGGCTGGTGCGGGAGGTCCAGGGTCGGCAGCCCGGCTCGACCCGCAGCGATGTGATCCAGGCTCTCCGGTCCGCTGGAGGCCGGATCTCCTGGATCGGGAAGCACATCGTTGCTGTGGATGAGGTGGCGCGATGAGCCCGAATCCAAGTGGACACGTTCTGTCCGTCACGGAGGTCCGCAATGCGCTGCGCTGCCCGCGGGCCTTCGCCCTGGGGCGCCGGGGCGGACGCCAGCTGGTCTTTCCTCTGGGATCTTCCTGTCTGGGCGCCACCTTCCACCGCCTGGTCGACCGGTTCGCATCGACCGTAAAGGTGCTCCCGGAATCCCTGGGGCGGCTTCCCACTTCGGATGCAAAGGTCGGGAGGTCCATCCAGCGCGAAGTGCTCCGCCTCCTGGCGCGCGAACTGATGTCCGATCCTGCCTATGCCGCCATCCCGGGCGAGGTGGACGATCTGGCGGAGGCCTGCCGGCAGTTCTCCAGGCACGTAGCCCACCGGCTGAAAGCCTTTCCAGGGTCCTGCTTCGACGCACTGCCCAGGTTGTTCCGCTCCGGCGAGCAGAGCATCGAAGCCTATTTTCCGGAAGCGGGCAGCGTGCTCCAGGGACGCATCGATGCGCTCTTCGGGCGGGAGGACGGAACCCTGGAAGTGGTCGAGTACAAGCTCACAGACGAGCAGAACGAGCCCTTGGACCGCGCCCAGGTGGTGCTCTACCGCGAGCTGCTCCGGCGCTCCCAGATCGTGGAGGCCCGCCCCGTCATCCTGCGGTTCATGCCGGGACTCTCCAGCTCCTCAGTGGCCCCGCCCCAGGCAGACCACGTGTTCCAGACCGAACTGCTGCCCCTGCTCCAGGCCATGCCCCTCTGGGCTCAGAACCCGGAAAGCGCGCCGCCTGCTCGCTGCCCCTCCCTCTGTTCCAGCTGCCCCTTGGTCCAGGCCTGCAGGGACTGTGGCGACCACCTGTCCATCCGTGACGATCCCCCGGCCTCTGCCTGCCGCCTGCGCCCGGGAATGGATGACACCCTGCAGATCATGCCGGCGGCCACCCGCCCGCCGCTGTCTATGGAGGATGCAGAA
Source organism: Acidobacteria bacterium ADurb.Bin340 (assembly GCA_002068835.1). GTDB lineage: Bacteria > Acidobacteriota > Holophagae > Holophagales > Holophagaceae > MWBB01. Next base: position 3,831 of record MWBB01000009.1, read on the forward strand.
GGGCGTGCCGAAGCCGAAGCCATTCGCAAGCGGATCCAGGAAGAGCTCACCGGGAATGGCATTGCAGCCCAGGGCCAGGAACCCATCGTCGGGCCGACGCTTTTCATGATCCCGATGGCGGTCCTCCGGGGTTCGGTGCAGCGGCTGGACCGCGCAGCGCCGGATGTATGCCACCGGCTGGAGATGGTTGACCGGTGGAAGGTCCACTACGAGCGGGAGGGCGCCCGGCGGGCCTTCTGGATCCAGCGCCCGGCCCCCCGGACCGTGCTGCTGGCGGACCTTCTTTCCCGCAAGGCTTCCTGGCTTCGGGAACGGCCCGGGCGGCTGGTGATCGGACAGCAACCCGATGGCACGGTCCTCACCGCGGACCTGGCCGATGCGGCGACCCCCCACCTGCTGGTGGCGGGATCAACCGGGAGCGGAAAATCCTGGCTGCTGAAAGCCATCGTCGCCAGCCTCGTGCATTTCCACGAGCCCTCCGCCCTGCGCATCACCCTGATCGATCCCAAGCGTGTGACCTTCAACGCTCCCCGTTTCCAGGCGGCCCTGGGAGCCCACCTGGACCGCCCCACCCTGTGCGATGTGGACGAAGCCATTCCCTGCTTCGAGCACTTCCGCGAGCTGATGGAGGAGCGCTACCACCTCTTTGAAGATCGCCAGGTCCAGGATCTCCACGACTACAACCGGGCTGTTCCGGCCAGTGAGCGGCTACCCCGTCATGTGGTGGTGATGGATGAATACGAGAATCTCATCCTGGATAAGCATTCCGCCGCGGACTTCCAGCGGCTGGTGCACGCCCTGGGGGCCAAGGCGCGGGCAGCAGGCATTCACCTCATCCTCGCAACCCAGCGCCCGGACCGGAACACTGTGAACGGCGCCATCCGGGCCAACCTGACGGGGAAGATCGCCCTTCGCGTCAGCTCCCAGGTCAACTCGCGGATCATCCTGGATGCCGGGGGCGCCGAAGGGCTCCTGGGGAAGGGCGACCTCCTGGCCGATCTCGGCAAAGGTCTCGCCCGGGCCCAGGCGGCCGTGATCGATGGGTGAGCCTTTCCATTCGCAGTTCGAACGGGCGCACCGTCGGGACGCCCCCCTGGGTTGTTGGTGGCCCCACAGGGATTCGAACCCTGGACCAAGCGGTTATGAGCCGCCAGCTCTGACCGCTGAGCTATAGGGCCAGGGCCATTCTACGGGAGACTGGCGGGAAGGCGCCATCCTGGGCGATCATCATGCATTCCCCCAGGAGTAGACCATGCGCGCTTTGTTGACCGCTCTCCTGCTCGTTCTTCCCCTCGCGGCGGCAGGGCCGAAACCCAAGGTGAAGCTCACCACCAGCATGGGAGTGATCGTGCTGCAGCTGGAGCCCGAGGCGGCTCCGAAGACCGTGGACAACTTCGTGAAGTATGTGAAGAAGGGCCACTACAACGGCACGGTGTTCCACCGGGTGATCAAGAACTTCATGATCCAGGGCGGCGGGCATCTGCCGGATCTCTCCAAGCGTCCCACCCAGGGCGCCATCACCAACGAGGCGGATCTCGCCAAGGCCAAGGGGTTGACCAACAAGCGGGGCACCGTTTCCATGGCGCTTCCCGTGGGCAATCCCTTTGGAGCCACGGCCCAGTTCTTCATCAACGTGAAGGACAATCCCAACCTGAACTTCAAGGCCAAGACCCTGACGGACTACGGCTACTGCGTGTTCGGCCGGGTGGTCCAGGGCATGGATGTGGTGGACAAGATCCGGATGGTCAAAACGGGCACCCAGAAGGACATGAAGGATGTCCCGGTGACGCCCGTCCTCATCCAGAAGGCGGAACTGATCTGAGCCGCCCCCGGCCGGGCGCGCCTCCACGGTTTCCATTCCCTCCGTCCCTGATGGGCCTCTATGGATCATTCCGTCATCGGTTCGGGATGATCCAAGGCTGGAATCAGGGGGCTGGAATCAGGGGGCTGGAATCAGGGCAGCCAGCGGGTGCCTTCGGGCACCTTCAGCGAGAAGGTCCCGGCGGGAAAGGCCCCGGGAACCTTGGGCCGGGTGAGCCTCAGCACTTGGCGGGCGCCCGTGGGATCCAGCCACGCGAGACTTCCAAGATGGACGCCCTGCCCTTCGGCCTCCACCACGGGAAGCCCCGGCTGCCGAGGTTCGAGGCGAACCCGTCCCTCGGCCAGGAACTGGACCTTGAAAACCCGATCGATGCGCGAGGGTTCCAGCAGCAGGGCCAGCAAGGGGGTTTCCCGGGCTGCCGCCTTCAGGTCCATGCGCTGGGCCGTGCGGGTGCCTGGGTCGTACTGGATGAGCGTTTGCCCATCCGCCACGATCCGCAACCCGGTTTCATAGACGACCTGCAGCCGCCCCCCCTTGGCCATGCGGAGGGTTCCTTTGCGGCTGACGGCACCGAACACGTCGCTGTCGGAGACCTGCACGAAGGGGCTCTCCAGGCGCTCCAGGCGAAGCAGGGCGTTCCACCAGGGCGGCTGGGAGGCTGAAGCCGCTGCGAAGGCTCCGAATGCGAAGACCCAGCGCCTCACGTCAGGACCGCTTCAGTTCCACGCTCAGCCGAACGGCCCCTCCCGGCGCCGGGGCGCTCCGCTGCAGCAGGGCCTCCCCCACGATGCGTCCGTTCTGACGCACCAGCACCGCCACTTCGATGCCCTCGGCACCAAGATCCGCCGGGAGTTGGACCTTGAGGCTGGGCGCAGGGCTGGAGGGACCAAGCCCCACCGAGGGGCGAAGATCCAGCGCCGGCTTCGGACTGGGCATTGCCTTGAGCTTGGGAAGCGCCGGTGCTGCCAGACGGGGTGCCAGAGGCAACGGAGCCAGGGGCGTCATGGGCCGAGGGGCAGGATGGGGCACCGGACGGGGAGCCGGGATCGGTTTCGGAGGAGCAAGCGGAGCCGGCGGATGAAGGGGAGGCAGCGATGAAGCCGCGGGTCCCTGGGGCTCCCGGAAGGCTGGAGGCACCAGATCCGAGGGCATGAGGGGCACCGGAACGGCAGCGGAAGCCGCAGGTTCCGGAGGCGCGCCAAACCCTTCATCCTCCAGCAGATCCCCCACGGAAGGGAGGTCTGCGAACCCCAGCGGGGCCGCGGGTGTGGGCTGGCTGGGATGATGGCGCTCAGGGACCGGTGGAGGAGGAGGGGGCGGCGGAGGCGGTGCTGGAGGAAGCGGGTCGGGCCGGTGGGGCGGCTCGGGCGCCTCGTGGCTGCCGGTTTCCTGGAAGTGGTGCTGCTTGATGTGACCCAGGGCCAGCTTGGTCACGCCACGGAGGGTTTCAAACACTCCGGTGCCATCCGAGGCCACGGACTGGAAGCTGGGCAGGTGCTTGGGATTCAGCTCGGCTTCCAACTGATCCACCGGGACCACGTTCTTGAGATCCCGCTTGTTCCACTGGAACACCATGGGGATCTGTCCCAGATCAAGCCCAAGCTCCTTCAGATTGTCCACGAGGTTCTGAAGGCTTTCCTTGTTGGCATCCAGCATCGGAGTCTGGCTGTCCGCCACGAACACGATGCCATCCACCCCTTTCAGCACCAGCTTGCGGGTGCTGTTGTAGAAGACCTGGCCAGGCACCGTGTAGAGCTGCAGTTTGCACCGGAACCCACCCACCACACCGACATCCATGGGCAGCAGGTCGAAGAACAGCGTGCGATCCGTCTCGGTGTTCAGGGACACCATCTCGCCCCGAGCCTTCTGGCTGGTCTTGGCATAGATGGTGTTGAGATTGGTGGTTTTCCCGCAGAGACCCGGACCGTAGTAAACGATCTTGGCGGTCATCTGACGTGTGGCGTGGTTGAAGAAGACCATCCCTGGAAACCCCGGCGTGTCATGGCATTGTACCCGCTCGGCCGCGGAATGCCAGGATGGAATGCCACCTTTTTACCAATCCCAGGAGGCGCCTCAGGGGAGGCTCTTCAGAGCCTCGAGGACCTGGTCATCGTGGTTCTTCGTGTCGATGCTCGAAAGGATCCGACGGACGATCCCCTTGCGATCGATCACGAACGTGACCCGCTTCGCCATGCCGACCACGGGCATGGCCACTCCGTAGGCCTGAATCAGGGTCTTGCCGGGATCGGCCAGGAGGCTGAAAGGAAGGTTGAACTTCTGGGCGAAGGCCTTGTGGCTGGCCACATCATCGGCACTGACCCCGAGAACCACCGCCCCGGCGTCCTGGAGGGCCTGATGCCCATCCCGGAGGGAGCAGGCCTGGGCCGTGCAGCCCGGGGTATCGTCCTTGGGGTAGAAATAGAGGATCACGGAGGACTTGTCCCGGAAATCAGCCAGGCTCACCGTGCGCCCGTGCTGATCCAGGGCCTGGAAGGAAGGCGCAGGCATGCCCTCCTTCAGTTCCGCGCCCTGGAGTCCCAGAATGGCCAGCGTTGCAGCGATCATGGTTCGGCCCAGATGCATGTTGCCTCCGTCATGCTGAGGGAAGGTCGCCCCGGACCCTCCGGGCTTGAGATGGGAGGAGGCATGCCGCTGTTCCAGGTGGCTGTGATCGCAGGAGACGGCATCGGGCCCGAGGTGATGGCCGAGGCTCTGCCCCTGTTGGCCTGGGCCCGGGACCGGGGCCGTCCCCTGGCATGGACCCTTTTCCCCCACGGCGCCGACCATTGTCTGGCGACGGGGGAAACCCTCAGTCAGGTCACCTTCGAACACCTGCGCGACCACTTCGACGCCCTCCTGTTTGGGGCGGTGGGCGATCCGCGCATTCCAGACCAGCGCCACGCCGAGGCGATCCTGCTGCGGTTGCGGAAGGATCTGGCCCTGGGCGTGAACCTGCGCCCCTGCCTCCCCCTTGCAGACCATCTGGTTCCCCTCAAGGGCGTTGGGGCCCGGGACATCCACATCGAGGTCTTCCGGGAGAACACCGAGGGGCCTTACGTCCTTGCAGGCGAGACCGCCCCGGGCCGGGCAACCGATCTCGCCCTCCATACGGAGACCGCGGTCCGCCCCCTGCTGGAAGTGGCCTTCCATCGGGCCCAAGCCCAAGGGCGGCCCCTGCACCTCGCCCACAAGGCCAATGTGCTGAAGCACGGGCATGGTCTCTGGCTTCGGATGTTCCAGGAGTTGAAACAGGCCTACCCGGAGGTTGAGGCCACCCCCATCCATGCGGACGCCCTGCTTTGCGCCCTGATCCAGCGTCCCCAGGCCTTCGGCGTGATCGCAGGCGACAACTACGTGGGCGATCTGATCAGCGACCTCCTGGCGGCCTTCCAGGGAGGGATGGGCATGGCGCCCTCCCTGTCCTACGCCCCGCATCCCGCGGGGCGCTGCCGGGCCCTGGCCGAGCCTGTCCACGGCTCAGCCCCGGATCTGGCAGGAAAGGACTTGGCCAATCCGGCAGGAATTTTCCTCTCCACTGCCCTGCTCTTTCGGTTCGCAGGCTGGGAAACGGAAGCCCTGGCGGTGGAAAAGGCCGTTCAGCAAGCCCTGGAAGCCGGGGAAGGAACGCCGGATGTGAAGGGCACTCTGGGATGCCGGGCCTTCAGTGCGGCGCTGAGGGCCCGGCTGCACTGACGTTTCAGCAGCTTCGCATGACGCCCACCAGGGCGCCCTGGACCTGGATGCGTTCGGGGGCATAGCAGCGGGGGCTCAGGTCGGGGTTGTGGGGGATGAGCCAAATGCCTTGGCCATCCCGCCGCAGCTCCTTGAGGGTGACCTCCTCCCCATCGATGAGAACCACCACGCGTTCGCCATTGCGGTAATCCCCGCGCTGCTGGAGCACCACCAGATCCCCATCGAGAATCGCATCCTCGACCATGGAATCGCCCTTCACTCGCAGCACGAAAAGGTCATCCCGGTCCCGATGGATGGCCACGGGAACTTCCAAGGGAAGTGCCCGGCTTTCAGGCAGGAGCGGAGCACCGGCGGCAACCTCTCCGTAGAAGGGCAGCATCCGGCCCACACCAGGCTCCGGGACAGGTGGGGGCGCGGAGTCCGCCTCCGGCGCCCCGGCCAGCACAATGTTGTTGCCGCTGCCGTGGCTGCGTTCCAGGAACCCCTTGTCAATGAGGTGCTGGACATGCTTGTGGATGGTGCTCACGGCGCTGGAGCCCACACCATCGGCGATTTCCTTCAGGGTGGGGCTGCGGCCCTCTTCCCGCAGAAAGGCTTGGATGAACTGCCAAACAGCCTGTTGTCGTTTGGTAAGATTGGCGGTCTTCATGTCCTCCAAGCTAGGCAGGGACCCGAACGCGGTCAACCTTTTTTTCGCTTTTTTTAAGCGATCACCACCTCCTCGCCGCGGAACCCTTGCGAAAGTCCGACCGAATCGGTAAGTCTTTTGTTGTCGGTGGGCCGATGTGGCCTCGGATGATGACCCGGAGAACAGCGCCATGACCCCAACGCACGGAGGAACCGCAGTGGCCGACGAGGCGAAGACCCTCATCAACGATTTCTCCATCGAGGTGGCCACGGTCAACGGCTCCGGCAGCCAGACCGCCAACAACACCCTGATGCGATCCATCTTCCGCATGGGCGTGCCCGTGAGTGGCAAGAACCTCTTTCCCTCCAACATCTCGGGCCTTCCCACCTGGTTCCAGATCCGGGCCAACCACCGCGGCTACGTGGCCCGGAAGCACGATATCGACCTGATGATCTGCATGAATGCGGAAACGGCGAAAGAGGATGTGACCAAGCTTAAGCCCGGCGCCATCTGTCTTTACGACGAGCCCCTCAAGCTCAACGGCCTCCGGGATGACCTCATCTGGTATCCCGTGCCTTTCCAGCAGATCGTTTCGGCCTCCTGCCCCGAGCCCAAACTCCACAAGCTGGTCAAGAACATGATCTACGTGGGCGTAGCCGCCCAGATGCTGGACATCGACATGGCGGAGGTGGCCGAGGCCATCGCCCGGCAGCTCAAGGGCAAGCAGAAGGCCATCGAGATGAACCAGGCAGCGGCCCAGGCCGGCTTCGACTGGGCCTCAACCCACATGCCCGCGCAGCAGCGCCTCAAGATCCGCCGCGACAACAAGACCGAAGGCCAGATCATCATCGACGGCAATTCAGCCTGCGCCATGGGCGCACTGTTCGGCGGCGTGACCGTGGTGGCCTGGTATCCCATCACGCCCAGTTCCAGCCTGGTGGAAACGCTCATCGAGTACGGCAAGCGGCACCGGGTGGATCCCGCCACGGGCCAGACCACGATGGCCGTGATCCAGATGGAGGACGAACTGGCCTCCGCCGGTGTGATCATCGGCGCCGGCTGGGCGGGCGCCCGAAGCATGACCGCCACCTCCGGCCCCGGCATCTCCCTCATGAGCGAATTCATCGGGCTCGGCTACTTCGCGGAAATTCCCAGCGTCTTCATCAACGTCGCCCGCATGGGCCCCTCCACGGGACTGCCGACGCGCACCAGCCAAGGCGACATCGAGCTCTGCGCCAAGGCCAGCCACGGCGATACGCTGCACATCTGCCTCTACCCCGGATCCATGGAGGAGTGCTTCCAGTTCACCTACGAATCCTTCGACCTGGCGGAGCGTTTCCAGACCCCTGTTTTCGTGGTGACGGACCTGGATCTGGGCATGCAGAACTGGATGTCCAAGCCCTTTGCCTACCCGGAACGAGCCCAGGACCGGGGCAAGGTGTTGACCGAGGCCCAGCTCGCCGAGGTCCAGGATTTCGCCCGCTACCGGGATGCGGATGGCGATGGCATCTGCGCCCGGACCCTGCCCGGAACCCCGGGGGGCAAGGGCGCCTACTTCACCCGCGGGACCGGCCACAACGAGCGGGCCCTCTATTCCGAGAAACCCGAGGACTGGAAGGGCAACATCGACCGCCTGCGCCGCAAGTTCGATACGGCGAAGGCCTTCGTGCCCAAACCCCTCCTGGAAGGGAGCGGCTCCCGCAACGGCATCCTCGCCTACGGATCGTCGGATCCGGCGGTGAAGGAAGCCCGGGACCTCCTGGCCGAGCAGCACGGCAGACACCTGGACTACCTGCGGGTGCGCGCTCTGCCCTTCACGGAGGAGGTGGAGGCCTTCATCCGCGAGCACGATGCGGTCTACGTGGTGGAGCAGAACCGCGATGCCCAGATGGCTTCGCTCCTGCGCTTCTTCTACCCCGAGTTCTCGACCCGCCTGAAGAGCGTGCTGCACTACGACAGCACCGCGATCAATGCGCAGACCCTCGTCGACCAGATCAACGCCTTCGAGAAGTGAGCCGCGTCATGACCCCTGCCCAGCCCAACCTCAACCAGCTCGGCCTCACCAAACAGGACTACGTCGGCGCCAAGTCCACCCTCTGCCCCGGGTGCGGCCACGATGCCATCACCTCCCAGATCATCCAGGTGGCCTGGGAGATGGGCCTGGAACCCCACAGGGTCGCCAAGCTTTCCGGCATCGGATGCTCCAGCAAGACCCCCACCTACTTCCTGAGCAGTGCCTGGGGCTTCAACAGCGTCCATGGCCGGGCCGCCGCGGTCTGCACCGGCGCGGCGCTGGCCAACCGGAGCCTCATCAACCTCATCGCCAGCGGCGATGGGGATTCCATGAGCATCGGCATCGGCCAGCTGGTGCACATGATCCGCCGCAACGTCCCCGTGGTGTACATCCTGGAAGACAACGGGGTCTACGGCCTCACCAAGGGCCAGTTCAGCGCCACCGCCGACATCGGCTCCACCCTCAAGAAGGGCGACATCAACACCCTGCATCCCATCGACCCCTGTACCTTGGCCATGGAGCTGGGCTGCGGCTTCGTGGCGCGCTCCTTCAGCGGGGACCCCAAGCAGCTCAATACCCTGCTCAAGGCCGCCTTCGCCCACCGGGGCACGGCCTTGATCGACGTGATCAGCCCCTGCGTGACCTTCAACAACCACGATTCATCCACAAAGTCATACAAGAACGTGAAGGACCGGGATTTCCCCCTCCACGAACTGGGCTTCGTACCCTACTTCGAGCAGACCGAGGTGGAAATCCCCGCCGGAGAAGCACGGGAAGTGCAGTTCCCGGATGGCAGCCGCCTGACCTTCCGCGCCCTGCGGGAGGATTACGACCCCACGAACCGCTACGGAGCCCTCCAGGCGGTCCATGAAGCCCACGCCCAAGGGGAACTGCTCACAGGCCTGCTCTACATCCAACCCGAAGGCCCCACCCTCCACGATCAGGCCCGCCTGGTGGAGGAACCCCTCGCCCTGCTAAGGGAAAGCCTCACCAAACCCGGCCCCAAGGTGCTGGAAACCCTGCTGGAGGACTACCGGTAGGGGCTCGACCCCACCTTCCTCGTCACGGGGGCCGTTCGGCCCCCGTGTTCGTTCAACGCTTCACGGGCCCGGGGATCAAGGGGCGATGGGGATCGTGGATCTGGCTCGAGAGCCCCCAGGACCAGATCGAGCGCTGGTATCCCAGCCCCGCCAAAGGGCCATCCCAACCCTGCTGGACCCAGTAGGGCACGGTGGCGTTGTAGAACACGGCGGGAACCGTGGGGGGCCGGAGGGAATCCGCCGTCATGCTCATGAACTCGGAAAGCATCTCCCCTGTGAAGGGACTGGAGGCTCCGATCTGGAAGGCCCGGGTCACCAGGGGCGCCAACTCCACCTGGAGCATCTCGAAACGTTCCTGGCGCGCCCGCTCTGCGGTGGCCACCACTTCCACCGTGGCCTCGGGAATGCCCCGGGGCCCCGCGCCCTTCCTCAAGCGCAGCGGCTTCTGTGGATCGCCCGCGACAGGCACCTCGTAGACGAACCAGGGAGGCAGGACCCGAACCGTTCTCCAATCGGGTTCCAAAGAAGCCGCTTGGCTCTTCAGGGGGAGGGCCACCAGCAGGAGAAGGATCGGGAGCGTTCCGTTCATGCCTCCAGGATGCATCGGACCCGCCTGCGCGCAACCCACGCCATTGACGGGAAGCGGTCCCGCGCTAGACTGGAAAGCCCTGGGGCTGTAGCTCAGCTGGGAGAGCGCTGCAATCGCACTGCAGAGGTCGTCAGTTCGATCCTGATCAGCTCCACCAAAGGAACGCCGCCGCGAGGCGGCGTTTTCGGTTCATCTGGCCTGATTCCCTCCGCGCCGGGAACCCGGCTCCACAGCCTCCCCCGGAGGCTGCTCTGCCACCCGGCGGTCGGGAGGTCGTCAGTTCGATCCTGATCAGCTCCACCACAGGAACGCCGCCGCGAGGCGGCGTTTTCGGTTCATCTGGCCTGATTCCCTCCGCGCCGGGAACCCGGCTCCACAGCCGACGAGGCAGCACGTTGAGGGATCCGCCGCCGTTATGCTGATGCCATGATCGGACGACTTCGCGGCCTCCTGCTTTCCAAACACCCCAATCAGGCCCTGGTGGAATGTGGTGGGGTGGGGTACGTGTGCGCCATCAGCCTGGGCACCTACGGCCAGCTTCCCGAGCCCGGGGCGGAGGTTGTGCTCCAGGTGGAGACGCTGCTCCGGGAGAACGAACTTTCGCTGCTGGGCTTCGCGTCGCCCCAGGAGCGGGATCTGTACCGGTTGCTGGTGAAGGTGGATGGTGTCGGCCCGAAGTTGGCCCTGGCGGCCCTGGGCGCCCTACCCTTGGAAGAGCTGGTGCGCGCCCTCCGGGGACGGGACGTGAAAACCCTCACGCGGATTCCCGGCATCGGCAAGAAATCCGCCGAGAAGCTCTGCTTCGAGCTTTCCGAAAAACTGGGCGGCCCGGGCGGTCTGGAGGGGCTGGCCGCCGCTCCGCCCCGGGATGCCTGGGAAGACGATCTCCGCAGCGCCCTGATGAACCTCGGCTTCCGCGAGGAGACCGTGGCCCCTGTCCTTGCCACCCTGCGCACGGAGCGCCCCCCTCTGCCCGAAGCCATCCGGCGCGCCCTGAAGGCCCTCCAGCGATGAACATCCGAATCCTCTCCAGCTCTCCCCTCGTGGGGCCCGCCCTCAAGCAACTCGGGGCTGATTTCCCCGAACTCTGCGTCGCGCCATTCCGTTCCATCGCATGGCGCATGGCGCTGCCCACGGCCGAAGCCCTCATCGGCCTGCTTTCCGAACCTCTGGGCGAGGCAGACCTGGACCTGATGCCGCGGCTCAGGGTCATCGGCACCTACTCGGTGGGGGTCAACCACCTGCCGCTGGAGGCGTGCAAGGAGCGGGGCATCCAGGTGGTCAGCACGCCCGGCGTGCTCACAGATGCCACCGCAGACCTGGCCCTGGCGCTGCTCCTGGCGGTTTCGCGACGGGTGGCTGAAGGCGAAGCCCTGGTTCGCTCCGCTCAGTGGAAGGGCTGGGCGCCGGATCAGCTTCTGGGCACCGGGCTCAACAACAAGGTCTGCGGCATCCTCGGATCCGGCCCGATCGGGCGGGCCTTCGCCAAGCGGGTTTGGGCGCTCGGCATGAAGCCGGCCTTTTGGGACCGCGATGGCAAAGGCCTGCCCGTGGACTTCGGCCCCGGTCTGGCCCGACGGCTGCCCCTGGAGGAGTTGCTGCCCCAGAGCGCCGTGCTGAGCCTCCACTGCCCCCTGACCCCCGAGACCCGGGGCCTTCTGGATGGAAGGAAGCTGGCCAGACTCCCCCAGGGCGCGCTGGTGATCAACACGGCCCGGGGCGGCATTCTGGACGAACCTGCGCTCATGGACCTCCTGGCCCGCGGCCACCTGGGCGGAGTGGGGCTGGATGTGTACGAAGGCGAACCTGCGCTCCATCCTGGCTGGCTGGAAGCCCCCCGTGCGGTGCTGCTGCCCCACCTCGGAAGCGCCACCGTGGAAACCCGGGAAGCCATGGCTGAACTCCTGTGCAAGGGCGTTGCCCGGGCACTGGGTGGGAGCTGCTGATAAGCTGGGAGATCCTTACCAGAGGTCGCCCATGCCCCGTCCCTGGCTGCAGCTGCTTGATCCCAGCCTGAACACCCTCAAAGCCGCCGAGCCCTCGACCCTCGAGGGCCAGCTCGCCCTGGCGAAAGCCTTCAACGCCCGGGCTCGGCACGCCGAAGCCTGCGAACTCCTGGACAAGGTCCTGGCCCAGGACCGCACCCACGGCGAAGCCTGGTTCGAACGCATCGTGGCCGAAGGCGAGGGCTTCGATGGGGAATCCCTGCAGAACCTCCACCGCGATCTCGAAGCCATCCGGGACGAGAACCCCCAGGACGCCACACCCCGCCGCAACCTGGGCTACCTCCGTCTCATCCAGCAGCGTCCCGACGATGCGGAGCGTGCCCTCCGCCAGGCTCTGGAGCGCAACGGGCAGGATCCCCGGACGCTGGAACTGCTGGGCCTTCTGGCCCTCCAGCGGGACCACGCCCAGGAAGCCAAGGGCTGGTTCCTCAAGGCCCTCACCCTCCAGCCCAAGGATCCCCGGACCCTGCGCCTGCTGGGCCTAGCCTGCGAGGAACTGGGGGACGCCCGAGGCGCCGAAACCCAATTCCTGGCAGCTCTGGAAATGGAACCCTGCCACTTCTGGGGATGGCACAGCCTGGGCGAGTTCCTGCTGCGCCGAGGCGAAGTGGATGAGGGCATGCGCTGCATCCATCGGGCCCGCAGTCTCCAGGTGCGGGAACCCGCCAGCTACTTCATCCTCGCGGAGCTCTTCTCGGAACAGGGACACCTTGAGATGGCCATGGCCGAGCTGCACAAGCTGCTGCTCCTGGGCCCCACCACGCCGATGATTGCGGAAGCCTACGCCATGCTCGGCGAGATCCGCCGGGATCTGGGCGACCGGGAAGGCGCCGTGTCCTACTTCACCCTGGCATCGGAAACGGATCCCAAGGCCTCCACGCCCTGGTACGCGCTGGGCGAACTGGCCCGCGAGGACCAGCGTTGGGATGATGCGCTGCGCTGCTATCAGGAAGCCCTCGAACGGGATCCTGAAGCTGCGGATGTGAAGGTTCAGAGGGGCTATGTGCTCTTCCAACTGGGCAACCTGGAGGAGAGCGAGCGGAGCTTCCTCTCGGCCCTGGAGTCCGATCCCGGCGAATACAGCGCCTACCTGGGCCTGGGCGAGTGCTACCGCATGCAGAACCGCCACGAGGACCAGCTCCGCATGGTTCAGGAGGCCATGGTCCTGGCGCCCGAGGATGCCGATGTCTGGAACGCCCAGGGCGTGGCCATGGAAGTGGCCGGCAAGCTCCGTGAGGCCACCGAGGCCTACGAGCACGCGCTGTCCATCGACCCGCTGCACCGCAAGGCTGCCAACAACCTGGGCTTTGCCCTGGAGAAGCGCATGGCCTCCGGAGAGGCCGATCTGCGGGAGGCCGCCGTCAACGCCTGGAAGCGCCGACTCATCATCTGCCGCGATGAAGGGCAGAGCATGAAGATGGCCATGGAGCACCTGGTAAAGCTGGACATCGAGGAGCCCCTGATCCTCCGGTGGCTGGATACGGAAGCCCCCATCGCCGGGTAGCGAGAAGCTCTCCGCGCTGGGAAGGAGCCGTCCCTCCTGGTAGAATCAAGGGTTCGGAGCACGCATGAGCGCATTGCTGGTCACCCTCCATGTCATCGTCGCCCTCCTCCTCGTGGGAGCGATCCTGCTGCAGCCCGGCTCCAAGGGCGGCGGTCTTTCCGCCACCTTCGGCGGCGGCGGTGCCAATTCCGCCTTCGGCGCCCGGGGCGCCGCCCCGGTTCTGGCCAAGCTCACCTACTGGCTGGCTGCGGGCTTCATGGTCACGAGCCTCGTCATCGAGATCAAGATCGTGCAGGACAACCGCTCTGTGCTGGAGCGCAAGCCTGCCGCCGCCAAAGCCACTGCGCCTGCTCCGGCCCCGCAAACCCCTGCGGCACCGGCCACTCCCGCCGAACCGTCCCGTTGACGACAAGCCCCATCCGGGTTAGGCTGGAAGTTCCTCGATAGGCCCGCGTGGTGAAATTGGTAGACACGCCATCTTGAGGGGGTGGTGGCCACAAGCCGTAGCAGTTCGAGTCTGCTCGCGGGCACCAACACACGAGAGGAGCGCGACATGCGCTCCTCTTTTTTCATCTGAAGTTCCATGACCCGGCCTTCTGCACGGCTCGTTCTCGCCCCCCTCGGCCCCTGGTTCGAAAGGCATCGGCGGTGCCTGCCATGGCGGGCCGCGGATCTCGAGGCTCTCCACCCGGACCCCTACGCTGTCCTGGTCTCGGAAGTCATGCTCCAGCAGACCCAGGTAGCAACTGTGGTGCCCTTCTTCGCAGCCTGGATGGCCCGTTTCCCGAACCTGGAGAGGCTGGCGGCCGCACCCGAGGAGGCCGTTCTCCATGCCTGGCAAGGTCTGGGCTACTACCGGCGCGCCAGGAACCTCCATGCCGCAGCCCGAAAGATCGCTGACGAGGGCTGGCCCCGGGATCGAAAGGGCTTGCAGGGCCTGCCGGGCCTTGGCCCCTACACGGCCGCAGCCGTGGCTGCGCTGGCCTTTCAGCAACCCGAACCGGCCCTGGACGGCAACCTCTTCCGCGTCCTGGCCCGTCTGCTGGCTCTGGAAGGCGACCCGAGGCTCCAGGCGCCGGACCTCGAAGCGTGGCTTCGCCCTGCGCTTGCCGCCCACGGCCCTTCACGCACCCTCCAAGGCCTGATGGAACTCGGCTCAAGCCTCTGCGCCCCGAGCCGCCCCAGGTGCGAGTCCTGCCCCCTGGTCCCGTCCTGCGAGGGGCTTCGCCAGGGTCGGGCAGAGACGTTGCCACCGCCGAGACCCCGACCCGCCGTGCGCGAGGAGGACCTCTGGCTGGTGGCCCTCCACTGCGGAGATCGCTGGCTGCTGCGAACCCCCGAAGGCCGGGGGCTCCTCGCGGGGCTCTGGCGCTGGCCGACCGTCCAAGGGGGAGTACCCGACGAAGCGGCAGCGCTCCCCCCGGGTTTCCAGGCTTCGACCGGAGCCACATGGACCCAGGCCTATACCCATCGACGGGAACACATCACGCCCATTCGCCTCACCACCACCACGGCCCCCTTTCCCGTGGCGGAAGGCTGGGAATGGGTCACGGCGGAACGGCTGGCCACCCTGCCCCTGGGCCGGAGGGACCAGCGGCTCCGGAACCTCCTGGAGGACTCCCCGGGCCTCATGCAGACAGAAGCCCTGCCGCTGGCAGGGCTCTGGCAAGAACTACGCGCTGCGGCTATCCGTTCAGATCGTTGAGCTCCTGCTCAGCCGTACGGGCCTCCGGAGTACCAGGGAAACCGTCCACGATCTCCCGGAAGGCCTTGGCGGCCGCGGGCTTCAGGCTCATGCGGAGGAGGCTCTGGGCCCGCTTCAGCTTGGCCGGAAGGAACTGGGAGCTGCTGGCATGGTCCTTCAGGATGCGGTCGAAGGATTCCAGGGCCTTGTCGTGCTGTTTCTGGTTGTAGCGGCAAAGCCCCATGAAAAAGAGGGCATCCGGTCGGCGGGCGCTGGTGGGATGGGCCTTCAGGAACAGATCGAAGCCCTCCACGGCGATGTCGTAATTGCCGCGGTTGTAGTCCAGGACCGCCGCGCCGAAGGCCTTGTCCTCCTCGGTGCTGGGAGCAGCCTCGGCCGGTGCGGCCCCGCGGGAGCCCCGGGGCTGAGTGTTGAGGGCCCCCAGTCGGTTGTTCAGGACGCGGGTGCCGTCCTGGAGCTGGCGCAGGGATTCCTGGAGGTCCGCCTGGAACCGGCGGTCCAACGCACGGCTTTCGGAGGCGGCGGACCGCTCCGCCTCGGCCCGGCGATTGGCATCTTCCATCTCCCGGCGCATCTTGAAGACCTCCATCTTCAGGTCTCCCAGTTCCTGTTGCACCTTCTTCAATTCTTCGCCCGAGGTGCAGCCGACCGCCAGCATCAGGGTCGCAAGGGCAGCAGAAGCCGCCAGGGTTCGGATTTGCATGGATGCCTCCTTGAATCGAAAAAGAGCGGAGACAGGGCTCCGCTCTTTATCTATGGGTGCCGATCCGAGCCCCTTACAGGAGCTTGAATTCGCAGCGCCGGTTCGCGAGCCAGGACTTCTCGTTGTGGCCCTCGACCTTGGGGCGCTCCTTGCCCAGGCTGGTGGTCTCGAGGCGGCTCTCGGACACGCCGAGGCTCACGAGGTAGGCCTTGGCGGCGGCGGCACGACGATCGCCCAGGGCGAGGTTGTATTCCACGGTGCCGCGCTCGTCGCAGTGGCCTTCGATCTTCACCTTCGCATCCGGGAAGGCCTTCATGAAGTCGGCGATGGCCTGGAGCTTCACCTTGTCGGCATTGCGGATGGCGGACTGGTCGAAATCGAAGTTGATGTCCAGCAGGGCAGCCGTGGCAGCGCGGCGGAGGGCTTCGGCCTTCTCGGCAGCGGCGCGACGGGCGGCCTCGGCAGCCTCGGCCTCGGCCTTGCGGCGGGCCTCTTCCTCGGCGCGGCGACGAGCGGCTTCAGCCTCCTCGGCGGCCTTCTTCTCGGCGGCTTCCTTGTCGGACTTCGCCTTTTCCCAGCCTTCGTTCCAACCTTCCATCTTGTGGGGGTTGTCCTTGTCGTTCGCGTAGGGGTTGGTTCCCTTGGCCTGACCGTCCTGGAAGGCCTTGTAGCCCTCGTTGAAGGCCGCCTGGCGCTCCTGCTGGATCTGCTCAGGGGTCTTGGGGGGCTTGCAAGCCAGGGCGCCAGCCAGCACCGTGATGGCCGCAACGGGAACGATCAGACGAGCATGTCGCATAGGTTGTTCCTCCGAGTTGGAACGAGTTTACCCCTGAACCAGCGCTGGGGCTGCATTTTTTTACCGGGAACGGCCCCATCGCGGACTCTGGGCCCCAGTGAAATCCGTGAGACGCCTCAGCGTCTGCCCCGAGAGGTCCGTGGTGAAGAGCTGCATGCCGCCACGACTGCCGGAGGTGAAGACGATCCGCCGTTCGTCGGGCGCCCAGTCCGGCGATTCCGAACTGGCCAACCCCGTCGTCACTTGGTAGCTCTTTCCATCCTTCAGGTTGTAGACGAACAGATCGAACTTGCCCTCGAAGCGCGAGACATAGGCCACCATGGCCCCCGTGGGGCTCCAGGCCGGCGTGGCGTTGTAGCCGCCCTCGCGGGTGAGGCGGCGGACGTTGGAGCCGTCCTCCTCCATCAGGTAGACCTGCGGGCTGCCCTCGCGATCGGAGGTGAAGGCCAGCTGGGTTCCGGCAGGATTCCAGGAGGGCTCCGTGTTGATGCAATTGCTGTCCGTGAGGCGCCGAGCCCGCCCCGATGAGACATCCAGCACCATGATGTCGCTGTTGCCCCGGCGATCCCCCTGCACGAACGCCAGGCGCCTGCCGTCGGGGCTCCAGGCCGGAGCAGAAAGATGGCCGATGTTCCGGGTTCCCGAGCCTGGGTACAACCGCACATGGGCGGCGCCGGGCTTGAGCTGGCCCCAGATTTCCGGTCCTCCCGCCTTGAAGGTGATGTAGGCCAACCGTCCATCCGGAGCCAGCGTGGGCGAAAGGGTCAGGCTCCGGTGAAAGGTGAGCTGCGTGAGGCCAAGGCCATCCCGGTCCACCTGGAAGATCTCCTTGATGCCGCCGCCCAGATCCCTCACGAAGACGATGCGGGTGTCCGCCACGCCCCGCTCGCCGGTGAGGCGCGCCATCAGGTCATCGGCAAGCGTGTGGGCGATTCGCCGCAGGACCCGATCCTGGCCGTGGTAGCGACGATTGAAACCCGGCTTGCCACTCTTCACGTCGATCACCTGGGCCACGACTTCAAGCTCCTCGCCCTGGAGGCGCGCCGCCTTCAGGAGCAGCAGCCAGTCCGCGCCGATCTCGACCCAGGCCTTGTAGGCCGGGGGTTCGGTGCTCCGGGGATGGGCATCCCGCACCAGGCTGAAGGGCCCCGCCTCCTCCAGATCCCGCAACAGGGTGCCGTGCAGTTCCCTGGCCACGAGGCCTGCATCCAGCCCCTGCACCTGGGCCGCAGGCACCGCGACCCCGAGCTTGAGGCTGGTGGAGGCGCTGAGCACCACTTCCTGGGGCGCCTGGGCGCCCAGGAAACCGGCGAGGACGAACAACCCCACGAACAGGCGAAACATCATGGAGACTCCCGAGTGATCGAAGGTTTCATGCTAGCAGGGCCCCTCCGCCAGCCTGGCCAGCAGGCCGTGGTTGGGCGCAGGAAGAGGCAGACGGGCAGCTTCCTCAAGGGTGAACCAGCCCCAGGCGAGGGCCGTGGAAGGCACTCCGGAGCCACGGCACAGGAATGGGTGGAGGCGAATCCCGCCGGCCTCCAGGACCGGCAGGGCCCGCCAGACCTCTGGCCGCCACCGCACCTCCTCGGCCAGCTCCCGCAGCAGGGCCGCTTCCGGGTTTTCGCCAGGTTCCACCTTGCCCCCCGGAAATTCCCAGCGGCCCGGCAGGATCGAGGCATCCAGCGCCCTCCGCTGGAGGAACCAGCCGTCGTCACGCTGGATCAGCCCCAGGGCCGCCTCCTGGCACCTCACGAGGGTCCATCCCCTGCGAGGGCCGCCAGACGCTCGGCATAGCGTTGGCGCAAGGCCTCGATCCAGGCCAGGCGCAGCGCCCCGTAGGCCGGACGCAGCACCCCTTCCACCCAGGCCTGGAGGGCTGCCACGTCGGCACAGGCTTCGAGGGCGGCTTCCGTCTGCTTCCGAAGGTCGGCATCGGGCCGCTGCAGTGCAGCCACGGGCGCATAGCTGAGGCGGTGCCAGGGCCCGGCACCTTGAATCTGGAGGGCCTTCCGGTGATCCGCCGTGCCGTAGCCCTTGTGGCGATCGAAGCCGTAGCCGGGGGCTTCCGATTCCAGTTCGCGCATGCGCGCATCCCGGTGGGTCTTGGCGAGGATCGAAGCGCAGGCCACCGCGCAACTGGTGGCGTCGCCTTCCACCAGGAGGCGCTCGGGCAGCCCAGAGCGGGGCGCACGATCCCCATCCACGAAGACCAGCCGGGGCGGTATCGCCGCCTCCCGCAGGCTCTTCCGCATGGCCTGGAGGGTGGCCTCCAGAATGTTCTCCCGGTCGATGGCCAGGTTGTCGACCTCCGCGATGGACCAGGCGGGCAGGACCACCTTGAGCTCCGCAGCCAGGGCCTCCCGCTTGTCCGGCCCCATCTGCTTGCTGTCCCGGGCGCCCTGGAGGACGTGACCCCAGCGCTCCACGGCTTCCCGGGTCAGCACCGCACAGGCGGCCACCACGGGTCCCGCCCAGGCGCCACGACCGGCCTCGTCCACCCCCGCCCAGGGCAGGCCCGGAGGCACGTGGCCCAGATCCCATTCCAGAAGGGTTCGGCGCGGTGTCTTCATCAGCAGAAGAGGCTGTACCAGGCGATGCGCCAGGTGTCCAGGGCGCCCCGGAAGTGGCTGCGCCACTGGGCGTGGTAGATGGCCTTCACAGGGATGTGAACCCAGCGGATCCGGTGGTGCGCGGCCTTCATGGCCATCTCCATCTCGATGGCGAAACCATCGGCCCCGAGTTCCATGCGGTCCAGCACCTCCCGCCGCAGCATCCGGAAACCGCACTGGGTGTCCTCCCAGCGCACCCCGGCGATGCGGCCGAGGGTCCAGCTCCCCAGGGCGTTCACGTTCCATCGGGCCCGCGGGATGCGCGCCCGGTCCCGGTAGCGGCTTCCGAGGAGGAAATCGCATTCCGGCTCCTGGACCAGGTGTTCCAGGAATCCCTGCAGATCCGCCGGATCGTGCTGGCCGTCCCCATCGAGGAACAACACGTGGGTGATGTCCTGGTCCATCACACGGGCAAGCCCCGCCCGCAGGGCTCGTCCCTTGCCGCCCCCCTGCCCCGGCTCCAGCCTCAGCACCTGGGCGCCCGCAGCCGCTGCAGCCTGTGCGGTTCCATCGGTGGAGGCATCATCCACCACCACCATCGCCACCACCTCGGGGTAGGCCCGCAGGCCTTCCACCACGGCGCCAATGGTGGCGGATTCATCGTGGGCCGGGATCACGGCTCCGATGCGCAGGCCGCTCATGGGGCCACTGCAGCGGGATGGGGCTGGCCCGCAAGCCCCTGGAAGGCCGTGGCCTGGGCCTGGGAGCAGATTTCCCGGGGCTGGATCCGGTATTCGCCCTGGATATCTTCAACGGGCACCAGTTCGAAGGTGTGGATCCGGCCCCGATCCGAGGCCAGCACGACCAGAGCGCGGCCGGGCTCACCCTCCTTCATCCGGGCCTGGACATCGGCTGCCTTAGGCGTGCGCCAACCATCAACAGCCATCAGCTCCATTCCGAAACTGAGGCCCGCATGCTCCGCCGGAGAGCCCGGCAGCACATTGGCCACCACGGGGGCCTCTCCTGCGAGGACCACCCCCGTGAACGGCGTTGGACGCTCCGGGGCTCCGGGAAGAAGCCTTTCGAAATGCAGCCCGTAGGCAGCCTCGATGGACACCGGATCCAGTTCCGCCGTGCCGGAGATCCAGGCATCCCAGAAGGGACCAGCGGGCTCTCCAGCCAGGGCCTCGTAGGCCCCCCGCAGATCCGCATCCGCAACGGCGCCATCCCCGAAGTGTTCCCAGAGCCGCTGGAAAAGCGCCTCCAGACCGCAGGCGCCGCCGCTGGCCAGGCGGATCCGGGCATCCATCATCCAGGCCACCAGCGCGCCCTTGTCGTAGTAGCTCACGGTGGTGTTGGGCGCGAAGGCATCAGGCTTGTAGAAGCGGATCCAGGCATCCCAGCTGCTGGCTTCCAGGCTCTGTTCCAGGCGCCCCGGACGCCGCGTGTATTCGGTCCACAGGGCCTCGAGTTTCCGGGCGCACCAGGACCAGGGCACCAGCCCCGCCCGCATCAGGATCAGGTACTGCATGAAGCTGGTGCCGCCTTCGTGGAACCACAGGAGCGTGGTGGGGCATTCGCGCCCGTAGTCGAAGGGCCCCAGCTCCGGCGCCCGGAGGCGCTTCACGTTCCAGGCGTGGAAGAACTCGTGGGCAACCAGCAGCAGCAGATCCTGGAAGCCTTCCGGCGTGGCGGCCTTGTGGGGATCCGCCAGCAGGGAGGTGCTGTCCCGGTGCTCCAGTCCACCGCGCCCCCCCGGCGTGAAGGTGAGCAGGAAGACATAGCGATCGAAGGGAAAGCCCCCGAACAGATCGGCGCACACCGCCACGATGCGGCGCGTGCCTTCGACCACGCGATCCAGGTCCACGCGATGGGGACCCGTCACCACCAGTTCGAAGCGGGTGCCCTTCGCCTCGAAGGCCCGCCGCTCGAAGGTGCCCAGTTCGAAGGGGCTGTCCACAAGGGTGTCGTAGTCCCGGGATTCGAAGACCCCGGCCGATTCAGGCAAGGCCGCAGCCACCTTCCAGTCCGAGGGCCACCCCTCGAAGCGGACCGTCCAGGGCCGATCTTCCTGGCCCTCCAGCCGCAGAAAGGTCGCGGCACCGATGAACTGGGCGTGGGCCGCATCCAGATGGTTGGTGCGCACGGTGAAATCATCGCAAAGCAGCCGGTAGCGGACGATGACCGGACCGGACGTGGCGGGGAGGCGCCAGCGCTGCTTGTCGAGTTTGGGGGTTTCCAGCGGCTGACCGGCGCCATCCACCGCCCGGAAACGGTCCAGCAGCCGGGCGTGGTCCCGCACCATGTAGCTGCCGGGCGTCCATGCGGGGAGCGCCAGCGTTCCGCCCGCAGCCAGGGCCCCCTCCGGGAGGCGAAGCTCCACGTCCGCCTCCCGGAGGGCGAGGCTCCCGGGGCGCAGGATGGCCTGGATGGGCGCCTGGACGTGGGTTGGGGTCATGGAATCCTCCGCCCCCAGCTTTCCATGCCGAACCCGCCCCGTCACCCCAGGCGGCCCAGTTCCAGGAACACCCGGCGCCAGGCTTCCGGAAGGGCTTCCGCATCCCGCTGGATGGTGGCCTCGTCGCCTCGCACAAAGGGCCCCGTGCGCCCACGCGCCCCTTCTCGGGCCACATTGGCGAGGGTGGCTTCCGCCAGGGGAAGCAGTCCGCGGCCGGGCAGTTCGAGGCCTGCTTCAGCCAGCAGGCGGGCAGCTCCCAGCCACAGGCTGGCCGCATGTCCCGAAGTGAGCACCGCGCAGGCGTGATAGAGGGCCTTCTGGTCCACAGGCAGTTCGAAGGGCAGGAACCCCACCGCCACGAAGGCTTCCCGGATCGGCTCCGGCACAGAACCCGTGAGGGCCAGCGGGGTTCCGCCCCAGTCCTCGGCCCTGCCTCGGAAACTGGTGAGGGGGTGGGCAGAGGGCACATCCTGCAGATGCAGGCTGCCGCTCAGGTGCACGCAGCGGCCCTGGAAACGGGCGGCCTGGCAGGGAATCGCGTGGTCAGGAACCGCCAGCAGCACCAGGCCCCCGGGATCCGCCTCATGGGGCGCCAGGGCCACGCGTCCGCCCCAGGCCTCCGCCAGGGCCCGACCGGCACGACCCCGGCCCAGAATCGTGAAGAGAGGTTCCATCCCGGCAGTGTGCCCGATCTTTGCCAGAATGGGCCCGTGGATTGGCTCCTTCCGCCCGACCTGCCCTGGCCCCAGTTCCTGAGGCTGCTGCGGCATCCCTCGCCACCCAGGGGTTGGCTGGAAGCTGCTGCGGACATTCCGGACCTGCGACGACGGCCCCAACTGCTTCGCTGGATCGCCCAGCACCGCAAGACCCCAACCCACCTGCGCATTGCCCTGCTGGCCCGGCTGCCCTGGCGGCTGCTGGCGGCGCTGGCCGAAGATCCTTCCGCCCACCCCCAGGCCCGGACCGTGGCCCTGGAGCGGCTCCAGGCCCTCTGGGGCGGACTCACCACCGGCGAGCGGCGCACCTTCGCCCTTCGGGCACCGCGCCCGTTCTGGGGCCAGGTCTGGAAGGTTCCGGATGCCCGGGTGCTGGGGGCGTTCCTGCAGCACCCCAGGCTGGGCCTGGAATCCCTGCTGGGCCTGATCCAGGTGCCCTTGGCCCCCGCCCAGGCCGATGCACTGCTGCGCTCCCGCTGGCGAGAGATCCAGCCGGTAGCCCACCAGGTGCTGCTGGCCATGGATGGGACCTTCCGCCGCCAGGAACCCCCGCTGGTGCTTGGACAGGCCGCACCCTGGATCAAGGTGCTCCCGCCGGAGGAGCGGCTGATCCTTGCCAGCCGCCTGGGCCACCCGCCCCTGCGGCGGATGGTCCGAACCTGGGCCGGAGGCTGGCGGGCAGGACTGGATCCCAACCTCCCGCCCGAATAGGTCAATGGGGCCGTTCGGCTCCGCAGCGCCAGCAGGAGGTGAATGGGGGGTCGTGGTGCTCACCGCAATCGGTGCAGATCCAGGGCGCATCTTCCGGATGGGCCAGGATCTCGCCTCGGTCGTAGCGGGCGATCAGGGCCTTGGCGGCGGTTTCCTGTTCCGGATTGCCGATCCAGACCGTGGGCCGCATGCCCAGCACCGCGCCCCCGCCATCCACAGTGGTGAAGAGGGCGTCCCCTCGCACCGTGGACGGGATGCCTTCCTGCTCCAGAAGCCCCGCCACCAGATGGGCTTCCGTAGGATTCAGGGCTGCATAGACCTGCTTCAACGGACCCTCCGCAGGCATTCCGCCACGCAGCGCTCGATGCCCACCCAGACCTCGCTGAGGCGGGCGTCGTCGAACATGTAGGCGGCAGTCGTCACCAGGCGCAGGTCCTCGTCGATGACCACCTCCCGGGCGCTGGGCACGCTCTGGTGTCGCTGCCCCAGGCGTGCCATGGCCTCGGCGATGCCCTGACCGGCCCCCAAGGTCAGGACACCGGATTTCCCCTGTCCGGCAAGGCAGAGGGCCACCAGGGCGGGGCTGATGCAGATGGCCCCCACGGGCTTGCCCGCCGTGAAGAAGGCCTTCACGAAGGTGGCCACATCGGGCCGGACCTCGGCGTCGGCTCCCTTGAATGCGAAACCACAGTGGTTCTTGGCCACCCCGTAGCCGCCAGGCAGCAGCAGCAGGTCGTAGGCGGCAGGATCCGCCGCGGCCAGATCGAGACACTGCCCAACCCGGGCGATGCGGCTGGCTTCCTCCAGGATGTTGCGGCCCGCGCCGGGAACCGGCTGGCCCGTGCGGTGGTCCACCACGTGATGCTGGGGGGCGTCCGGGGCGATGCACTGGAAGTCCACGCCGTGCTGATCCAGCGCCAGAAGGGTGAGCACCGCTTCGCGGATCTCCGCGCCATCCAGATGGCCGCAGCCGGCCAGCAGCACCGCAGCCTTGGGGGTTCGAGCCATGGGGTCCTCCTCGCGCACCAGGTGGAAGGTTGGCCAAGTATGTCCTCGTTCCCGGAACCGGGACAGCGGCGCCGAGGTTGACCCTGGAAGGCCCGACCCGGTCCACTGTCCCCATGCGCGTTTCCAACCGCCTTCCCGACGGCTTCCATCCCAACGCCCTGACGGCGCGGCTGGAGGCTTTGCGGCAGGCGCGTCGGCCCTTCGTGGATCTCACCCTGAGCAATCCCCTGCACTGCGGGTTCGACTACCCCGAAGGGGCCATCCGCGAGGCCCTGGCGCGGCCGGAAGTGATGCGCTACACCCCGGATCCCTATGGCGCCCGGGCCGCGCGGGAAGCCATTGCCGCCTGGCACGGGCACGGGGTGCATCCGGATCAGGTGGTGCTCACGGCTTCGACGTCCGAGGCCTACAGTTGGCTCTTCAAACTCCTGGCCGATCCCGGTGACCAGGTGCTGGTTCCGACCCCCAGCTACCCACTGTTCGAATGGCTGGCCCGGGTGGATAGAGAAGGCGACCAAAACATTCAAGTCCTTCGACTCTGAAAACAAGAAGACAACCGAGGTAAAGCGGGTCGAAGAATTTGCAGTAAAGCTCCCGAATGGTCTCAGATTCCAATACACGCCCAGAAACGATGGCAAGTGGGTCCTGAAGTGGGAAAGCGAACGAGGGAAGGATGTCGTAATCCGGGACGGAGAGGTTAAGAGCCAAATCCCGGGCCTTTTCTCCAACTCCATCACCCGGATGGAATCCCACCTGCCTAACTTCGTACAGTGGCGCCGGGAAATGGCCGAGAAAGCCGCCAAGGATAGGGCTGCGTCAGATCGCATTTTGGAGGGTGAATACAAGAATGAGGACGCTCTGAAACGCGCCAGGAAGAAGGTGAAGGACCTGGAGTTGTACGCTGAGTGAAACGAAATACAGAACTCAGGTGAAAGGGTGAAGAAGTGAAAGGGTGCTGGAGTCGGATACACCCTTTCACTTTTTCACCCTCTCACTCCCTCACCCCATACCATGTTCAAGAACTTCATCCAACGGCCGGTACTGGCCATCGTGATCTCGGTGCTCATCCTCTTCGTGGGTGGGCTCGCGATCAAACAGCTTCCCACGGCGCAGTTCCCCGATATCGCCCCCACCACGGTGAACGTCTTCATGGACTTCCCGGGGTCCAGCGCCGATGTGCTCACCAAGAGCGCCATCATCCAGCTGGAAACGGCGATCAACGGCGTGCAGGGCATGCGGTACATCGCCAGCGATGCCACCAGCGCCGGGGAGGGCACCATCCGCGTGATCTTCGAGCCGGGCACCGACCCCAACGAGGCCGTGGTGCGCGTGAAGACACGGGTGGACCAGGTGATGCCCAACCTGCCACCGCTGGTGCAGCGCGAAGGGGTCATCATCACCCCGGTGCAGCCCAGCATGCTCATGTACGTGAACCTTTATGGTGACGGGGAGGATGCCGACGAGCTCTTCCTGTACAACTACGCCTACACCCGGATGATCCCCGAGATCCAGCGCATACCGGGCGTGGCGCAGGCGCAGATCCTCGGCAGTCGTGTGTATGCCATGCGCGTGTGGATGAAGCCGGACCGCATGCGGGCGTACAACATCAGCGCCGAAGAGGTGATGAAGGCCATGGAGGAGCAGAGCCTCATCGCCCGCCCCGGTCGCCTGGGCCAGAGCTCGGGCATCAATGCGCAGGCCCTGGAGTATGTGCTGGTGTATCAGGGTCAGTTCAACGAGCCCGAACAGTACAAGCGCATCATCATCCGGGCCAACGAGGAAGGGGAGATGATCCGCCTGGGCGACGTGGCCGACGTGGAGTTGGGCAGCGCCTTCTTCGACATCTACTCCAACCTCGATGGCAAGCCGTCGGCGTCCATCGTGCTCAAGCAGACCATGGGCAGCAACGCCAGCGACGTGATCGCGCAGGTGAAGGAAAAGCTGAAGGAGCTGTCCGCGTCCATGCCACCGGGCATCGGTTACAAGGTGAGCTACGATGTGAGCACCTTCCTCGACGCCTCCATCGAACAGGTGCTGCACACCCTGCGCGACGCCTTCATCCTGGTGGCGCTGGTGGTCTTCCTCTTCCTG
>MWBB01000010.1 GCA_002068835.1 Acidobacteria bacterium ADurb.Bin340
TCAGCCTCGGCGCCACCGCCAGGATGCGCGGCGTGGCCTACTTCGACTGGCTGCTCAAGGCCCTCCGCGCCGCCAAGCTGGATCAGCCAATCCCAGCCCTCGAACCCGCCTGACGGGTACCCCCCAAGGCCAAGTCCGGGGGCGAAAGGGGTGGCCTATGGCCTACATTGATCCTGGGGGGGGGTGAATCGATACATTCCTCTCGCCCCACGCGATATGCACCTTGAGGCACATCCTCTTTCACTTGGGAGAATTATGGGATGAGACGGCAGGAGAAAACGAAGCGGCTAGACCCGCCAGATCTTCTCCAAATACTTCTCATACCCTGGGCTGTTCGCCCAGGCCGCCAGGACGGCAGGCTCGCCAATGGAGCCAGATAGAGGCGGACAGATCCCTCGATGAACCAACTGAATGCCTCTAGTGGGGCCCTCTTCGGATTTGCACCAGGACTCAAGCCCACCCACTGATTCGTCGTTAAGAATCTCGCGATGGCCTTGGCTTTCCGGGGGTGGGCGATGGATGAGTCGGTTCTCGGCGAGCTTCGCAAGTTTGTGGCCCCGGAGTTCATCTTCGGCCCGGAGGCCCGCAGGCTAGTGGGCCGCTACGCCCGCAAACTGGGGGGCCGCCGAATCCTACTGGTATCCGACCCGGGCGTAGCCGCAGCAGGATGGATGGGCGAATGCAGCACTTTGCTAGAGGAAGAAGGCCTCCACGTCACCCGTTTCCTGGGCATCTCTCCCAATCCAAGAGATACCGAAACCATGATCGGCGCGGGCATCTTCCTGGATAGCGCCAGTGATCTCATCGTGGCCATTGGGGGTGGCAGCGCCATGGACTGCGCCAAGGGCATTGGCATCGTGGCGGCCAACGGTGGGAACGTCCTGGACTACGAAGGGGTCGACCAGGTTCCAGCACCCATGCCGCCGCTGATCTGCATCCCCACCACCGGGGGAACTTCTGCGGATGTCTCTCAGTTCGCCATCATCAACAACACCCGGGAGCAGGTGAAGATCGCCATTATCAGCAAGGCCGTAGTGCCAGACGTGGCGCTCATCGACCCCCGAACCCTGGTGACCATGGATCCCTACCTCACGGCCTGCACAGGGATGGACGCCCTGGTCCACGCCATCGAGGCCTTCGTCTCTAATGCCCACTCGCCCATCACCGATGTCCACGCCCTGGAAGCCATCAGGCTGGTGGCCTCTCACCTCCGAGCCAGCGTGAGCGAACCCAATGACTTGGCCCTGCGCACGCACATCATGCTGGCAAGCCTTCAGGCTGGTTTGGCCTTCTCCAATGCCAGCCTGGGTTGCGTGCACGCCATGGCCCACAGTTTGGGCGGCTTCAAGGATCTGCCCCACGGCGAGTGCAATGCTCTGCTCTTGCCCCATGTCATGGACTACAACTTTACCGTGGCGCCGGAGCGTTTTCGTCGCATCGGCGAAGCCCTTGGCTGCGATTTCCGGGGCCTCAACGACCGGGAATGCCGCGCGCGTCTGATGAATCAGGTCCTGGAACTGCGCCGGGACTGCGGCATCGACCAAGGGCTCGCAGCACGGGGCATCCACACCTCAGATCTTTCGCGCCTCGCCAGCAAGGCCATCGAGGACCCCTGCAATGCCACCAATCCCAGGCCCCCCAACCAGGATGACCTCAAGGCTCTCTATGCCGAGGCGATGTAGATGAAAGAGCGGCGGGACTGGAACCAGATGCGGGATAGCATCATCGGCCTGGGGGAGGAATCCTCGCGCCGGACCTACTATCCCGAACTGCTGGCCAGGGTGACCCAGCTGGAGGCGGCCCAGGAGAGTCTGCGCCAGTCCGAGGCGAATCTGCGGGTGCTCTTCAATAGCCTCCACGACGCCGTGATCGTCCACGATTTCGAGGGTCGTGTGCTGGAAGTGAACGACGCCATGTTGGCGATGTACGGCGTGGATCAGAAATCCTGCCGCACCTACAACCTCATGGACTACTCGGCACCTTCCGTGGGAGACCAAGGCCTCGAGGCCAAATTCCATGAAATCTGGAGCACCCTGCGGAGTGAAGGCCATGCCCTCTTTCGCTGGAAGGCGCGCCGCCCGCTGAGCCCGGGGCTCGATTTCGATGTAGAGGTTTCCCTGCGTCAGGCATTCTGGTTTGGCCAGGAGGCCGTGGTTGCCGTGGTGCGTGACATATCTGAACGCCTGCGCCTCGAGGCCATGCTCCACCAGGCCCAGAAACTGGATTCCCTGGGCCAGCTCGCAGGAGGCGTAGCCCATGACACCAACAACATGTTGGGCGTCATCATTGGCTACACGGATCTCCTGCTGGAGGACGCCCCGGCGGCAACCCCTCTGGCCAACGACCTGGAACAGATCCGCAAGGCCGCCCTCCACTCGGCCGATTTGACGCGCCAGCTGCTGGCCTTCGCGCGCAAACAACCAATAAACCCCCAGGTTGTGGACTTGAATGTTTTGGTAGAGAGCACCCATAAGATGCTCCGCAGACTCATCGGAGAGCAGCACGCCCTGGTCTGGAAACCGTCCACCACGCTGTGGAGTGTTTGGATCGATCCTTCCCAAGTGGATCAGATTGTTACCAACCTCGCCGTGAACGCCCGGGATGCGCTAGGTTCCGGCGGCACCATCACTCTGGAAACAGCCAATGTCCAGGTGGATGAGACCTACGCTCACCAGCATCCCGATGCAAAGCCTGGCGATTATGTGGTGCTCACAGTTACCGATGATGGCCACGGCATGACCCCGGAGGTACAGGCCCGAATTTTCGATCCCTTCTTCACCACCAAGGGCCTCGGCCGGGGAACAGGGTTGGGTCTTGCCACGGTCTACGGGATTGTTCGCCAGAACGAGGGATTCATCAGTGTCTATAGTGCCCTCGGCGAAGGCACCACCTTCCGCATCCACCTTCCCAAACATCTCGGCGAAAATCCAGGCGCACAAGAAGCCGAGGTGGCCCTGAAGGGTGGGAAGGAGACCCTACTCCTAGTGGAGGACGAAGAGGCCCTGCTGGAGTTGGCCCAACGGATCCTGGAGGGCGCGGGCTATCGCGTGATGAGCTCCTCCCGACCCATTGAGGCACTCCACCTCATGGAAACCAACTCCGAACCCATCGCTCTCCTGGTCACCGATCTGATCATGCCTGGGCTCAACGGCAGCGAACTCTATCAGCGCATCCACGCCTCGCGGCCAGAAGTCCGTCCCCTCTTTCTCTCGGGCTACCCGGCAGACACCATCACCCTCCAGGAGCTTTCCGAGAAGAGGGCGGGCTTTCTCCAGAAGCCCTTCACGCGCCCTGCCCTCCTCGCCAAGGTCCGAGAAATCCTGGACGCCTGAAACCAACTCTCAGCCCCGCCTCACCAGGGATAGGGGTAGAGCCGCAGCAATTCCGATTGCTTGTCCCGGGAGTACGCTTCCATGTCGAAGGCCGGGGTGGTGTCCTTCACCTTCTGGGCGTAGCGATCAATCTCAGTGATCACCTGGGCCGGGTTGCCCCCCACGATAGTGTTGGGCGGCGCATCCTTGGTCACCACGGCCCCGGCGGCCACCACGGTGTTCGGATCCACGGGAAGAAGGCGGTCGATGTGCAGGGTTCCTTCGGAATCCTTTTTCGCGATGGCCAGGAAGGTGCCGTGTCCATCCCTGAAGAATCCGAAGCGCGACACCAGCAGGAAACGCTCTTCGGGAAGGGGGAGGATCTTCACCACGCGGCCCTCGGGAAGGTCCCGGGCCACCCAGGCCACCGTTTCCCGAGAGGCGCCATCCACGCTCTTCAGCAGGGCTAATCCCGGCTTGCCGCCCCTTTCCTGGGGTTGGTACACCCAGTAGGCTCCCTGGAAGAAATGGCAGCGCGAAGGAGCCGATAGGCCCTGGCCAAGGAACCATGTCTTCGATGCTTGGTGGGGCCACTCGAAGTTCACCCGGGGGGGGGTCGAGGGTCACAAGGCCATTCCCGTCCCACACCTGGGGAACCCGTTGCGCAGGGAGGGTCTGGGCCCCCAGGGAAAGGGCCACCACACCCGGAAGCACGCCGCGCAGAATCAATCGCATCGGGACCCCACTTCCCGCCTGGAGCTGTCTACAAACACCTGTACCTTCGCCGTGCGGCGTGCCAACATCTCCACCCCAAGCCACGCCCTTCTCATGATTTCCTCCTTCGGGGGCAGAAGATGCAATATTCCCCCCCCCAGGGGCTCCGCCATCAAGCCCCTTCTTTCGGAACCGGGGGATGGCGCATCGCCAGACCGAGTCCACCGAGGATGAGCAGGGTTCCGGCGCCCTGGAGGGGGGTTGGCACTTCGCCCAGGAGCAGCCAGCCCAGGGCGAGGGTCGCGACCTGCTGGAGGAGGAGGCCCAGGGAGCCCAGACTGGGAGGTACATGGCCCAGGGACCAACTGATGAGCCACCATGCGGCCACCTGGACCAGGAGGCCCACGGCCAGGAGTGCGAGCCACGCCTGGCGCGGGAACCCGGTGAAAGGATCGCCCTGGACCAGGGCCAGCAGGCCGAAGGCGGTGGCGCTGGTGGCCACCACCACGGTCAGGGTGCGCCGGGCAGGCAGGTGTCGCCGGGCCTGGGCCAGACAGAGGGTGTAGGCGCCATAGAAGACCGAGGCCAGGAGGCCCAGGGCTTCGCCGCGGCCGCCGCCCAACCGGGCCCCCGCGGCCACCCCCAGCAGCACAGCCCCGCCCAGGGCCAGGGCCATCCCCATCCATCCCTTGCCACTGAGGCGGGCGCCCAGGAAGGCGATGGAAACGAGGGCCACCCAGAGGGGCGCCAACCCCAGGAGCAGCGTGGCACTGGCGGCGCTGGTCCAGGCCAGGGCGTTGTGCCAGGACCAGAGGTCGAAGGTGAAGCAGAGGCCCGCCGCCATGGCCCAGAGGGTGCCCGGCCGCCCGCGCCCTTGGGGCCGGGCTTCGCCCTGGGCCAGCAGAAGCAGGGCCGGAAGGGCAATGGCCATGCGGTAGAAACCCACCGTGAGGGGCGGCACGCCTGCGGCCCATTTCACGAAGATCGCGGCAAATCCCAGCAGCAGGGCACCGGCCCCCAGGGCCGCCAGACCCCGGCCCATCAGCCCTCCGCCGGCGCCAGGGATTCGACCAGCTCCAGCAGGGCGGCAGGATCCAGGGGCTTGTGCAGGAAGGCGGACACGCCCAGGCGATCCAGGCGTTCCTTCACGTCCTCATCGCGATGGGCCGTGCAGACCACCACCTTCATGGCCTCCAGCACCGGATCCTCGCGGCAGGCCCGCACCAGACTGTTGCCGGGGCAGCCGGGCATCAGGTAGTCCATGATCAGGATCCGGGGCGGTGCTTCCCGCAGCACCTTGAGCACCTCGAAGATGCTCAGGGGATCGATCTCGAACGCATCGTGCCCGGCCTTCCGCAGCACCGTCAAAGCGAAGGTGCGGGCCAATCGGCTGTCGTCCACGATGGCGATGCGGGCCATGGCTCCCCCGGGCTCCCCATCATCGCCCAGGCGCAGGCCGGGTGCCAGCCTCGGGAGGCGGACCCGCCCATCGTTTCACCAGATTCCAGAGATCCGCTTCCTGGGCGCGGCGCCCGTTGAGCAGGATCGCAAAGGCCCTGACCTTGCCCGAAGAGGTCTGCAGGTAGCCGCAGACCGTGTGGACGCCACTCAGGTAGCCGGTCTTGCAGCGAACCCGGCGGGCGAGATCGGGATCCTTCATCCGCAGTGCCCAGGGCTCGCCGCCGATGATCTTGAGGGAATCCACGAACTCAGGCCCCACTTCGAAATCGTGCCACCCGGCCCTGAGGATTGAAGCCAGCGCGCTGGCGGAGAGGCGGTTGTCCTTGCTGAGCCCGGAACCATCCGTGAGGCTCAACTGGTCCTGGCCCAGACCCAGTTCCTGGGCATAGAAGGCGTGGATCCGGGCCAATCCCGGCTGCCATCGCCCGTCGCCCAGCCGTTTGACCAGCATCTCCACCATGAAGTTGTTGGACCATTTGTTGATGTCCCGCACCAGATCCCGCAAGGGCGCGGATGTCAGGGCCAGCAGTTTCTGGGGCGGCCCCCCGGGGGCCTTTCCATCGGCCACCGGAATGCCCGATTCCTGAAGGATGCGGGCGAGGGTAGCCCGGGCCAGGGGTTCCGGATCATGGCTGATGCGGCCGTTTTCCGCGCGGTTGAAATTCACGGAGAGGGGCAGGATGGGCGGCGTGGCATCGGAGGTGGTGTTGCCCCAGCCATCCCCGTACCGCTGCCCGTCGAAGGCAGACTGGTCCAGCACGATGCCGCCTTCGATCCGCTGCACACCCCGCGCCTTCAGCTCCTGGGCCATCATGTAGACCCGCTCGCTGGTGAACCGGGGGTCGCCCCCGCCCTTCAGCACCAGCGGGCCCCGCACCACGCCGTTCTGGAGATCGCCCCAGACCTCGGTTTCCAGGGTGGTTTCAGGCTTCAGGAGCTTCAGCAGCGCGTAGGTGGCAGGCACCTTGGTGGTGGAAGCCGGGATGAGGGAACGTTCGGGGTGGTCGCCATCCAGACGACGGCCGGTCTCCAGGTCCCAGAGCCCCGCGGACACCTGGACCTGACGGGCCCTGAGACGCGCCGACCAGGCGGCGGTGGCCGGAGAGGTCTGGGCCCAGGCGAAGATGCCCCCCAGCAGGACCAGGGCGAGGCTGCGCCGCATCAAGAACTCCTTTCGCGATCCCGCCATCCCGCGGATCACTTCTTGTCCGGGTCCGGCGACGAGGTGCCGCCCCCCTTGGTGGCGTCGCTGTAACCCCCGGCACCCGGCATCTGGCCCGGAGCCCCGGCGCCTGCCCCGCCGGGCACTCCCAGCAGATCGTCCGCCGCCGAAAAGACCCAGTCGGAGGTGAGAGTCTTGCCCTGGTAGCTCTTGAAGGCATCGAGCCCGACACGGCTCCGCACGCCCACGATGGGCAGCCCCCGGGTGTCGCCTCCGGGGCCCGGCTGGACAGCGGTGACGAGATCCCATTCGCCCGTGGGATTCAAGGGGTCGCGGTACAGGCGCCGGACCACCGCCGGGCGCTGCTTGAGGAGATCCTCCAGCTCCATGGGGTAGGCGCCCGTGCGGGCCCGGTAGAGGCGGATGCCCTTGGCCAGGCTCTCGCCCCGGAAGATCAGTTCTTCTTCGGCGTCCCGCTGGACTTCGGAGCGCACCGTGGGAATCGCCTTGAGGAGCAGGATGCCCATGACCGTGGCCATGCCCAGGAGGAGGGCCAGGATGTAGCCCCGCTGTCCGGCGCGCGCGTCAGACACCTTCGCCTCCCTCGCCGCGCCGGGCCCGGAGGTGATCCACGAATTCCGCCACGAGGGTGGGATCGAACTGGGCCCCCGCTTCCCGCCGGAGTTCCTCCAGGCACTCCCGAAACGGCCGGGGCGCCTGGAAGGCGCTGCCGTGGCTCATCACCTCGAAGGCTTCCACCAGATGGATCACGCGGCTGGCGAGGGGGATGGCCTCGCCCCGCAGACCGTCGGGATAGCCCTTGCCGTCCCAGCGTTCGTGGTGGTGCCGGATGATGCCGATCACGTCGAAGGGGAAGCGGAGGTCCTTCAGGAAGGTGGTGGCCAGCACCGGATGGGCCCGGATGCGGTCGAACTCCTCGGGGCTCAGGCCCGGCTTGCCGAGGAGGCGGGGATCCAGCAGGAAGGTGCCCACATCGTGCAGCAGGGCCGCCAGGCTGAGGGCTTCCAGTTCCGGGGCCGGCAGTTCCAGGTGGAGGCCGAAACTGCGACAGAGCCGCGCCGTGGCCAGGCTGTGGTCCCGCAGGTTGGGCGCTCCGCCCTCGGGGGACCCCAGCAGGCGAAGGCTGACGGAAAGGAAGGCCCGGTGGTAGCGCTCGTGGAGACGGACCTCCTGCAGGTGCAGCCCCAGCAGGCGCGCCACCTTCTGGATGCTGGCCTGTTCCGCCTCGGTGAAGGGGCGGTCCTCCAGGCGGAAGAGCACCAGGAGGTCGTGGCGATCCCCATCCCCCACCAGGAGCACCGGAAGGTAGGCCTGGAAGACACCCATCAGGGGTTCCCGGTCCAGTTCCTCCACCCGGGTGAGGATCCGCAGATCCTTCTGCACGGTTCCCGGCACGTGGTAGGTGATGTGGGCCAGAACCTGCTGCTTGAGGTCCGGGGACAGCGGCTGCTGGCTGTAGGTCAGCACCGGACGGATCTCCTGGGGTTCTTCCATCCACAGGGCCACGGCAGCGGTTGGCACAAGCTCCGTGAGCAGGTGGGCCGCCTCCCAGAAGTAGTTGCGCTGCTCCGGCAGGAAGGCGCCCTGGCGGGTCCGCCGGCGCGGGGAGGGCGGCTCGGATCCGCCCCCCGTCTCCTCCAGGCTGCGGCTGGAATAGGCCTGATCCTGGTTCAAGGCCCGGAAGGCCGCCGCCTCGCCCGCAGCCTGCTGGAACCCCTCCAGCCGCTCCGGTTTCACCTCCGCCGAAGGCGCCCCCGAGGAAAGAGCCTGGGGCTGAGGCAGGGCCACGGGAAGGGCATCGTCCGGAACGCTCGCCGCGGCGGGCGGCGCCGCGGCCTGGCGCCAGACCTCCGCCAGGGCCTGGCAGATGTCCAGGGTTGCGCCATCATCCCGCTGCAGTTCGAACGGCCCCCCCCGCATGCGGTCCCGCTGGATCAGGAGCCCCATCCAGGTTCCGCGATCGAAAACGGGATGGATCATGAAGCGGGGTGTTTCCGAACCGCCCGCGAAGGCGCCCAGATCGGGGAGGTCCTCCAGCTGGCTCACCACCAGCCCCCGCCGCTCCCGCCCCAGGGCCACGGCCAGGGAATGGTCCGGAGCCAGGGCCTCCGGCGGCTGCAACTGCCGGGGCCATCCGTAGTGGGCCACCTGATGGAAAGCACCCGTCTCGAGGTCCCGCAGATAGAACGCCGCCTTGGTGCTGCCCACCTCTTCCAGGCACCGGTAGAGCACCTGGGAGAAGGGCTGGCGGAGAGCATCGCCGAGATACTGGGTGGAAAGGGTCATGACGATCCGGAAAGTACTGGGGCCATGCTACCCCGCAGCGCCCCAGGCGGCGAGTGCCGCCGGATCCTGGAGGCTCTTCACCGCCAGGGTGCGCTCCGCCCAGCGGGTCAGGTTGGCCAGCTGGGCGCCGTGCCCGCACTCGAAGGCTGCCTCCACCTGGGCCCGCACGGCGGAGGCCACCGGCACCCAGCAGACCGGCAGGGCGACGGAAACCAGGGCCTCGTCCCAGCAGGCCGCACCCGTGGTGAGCAGGGCCCCCGTGGCATGGGACAGCAGCGGGAACTCCGGGTCCCGGGGTTTCCAGGCCGCCAGGCGCCGCGCGAGGCTTGGAACCAGCGGGACCATGTGGGGCCCGTGGAGTGGATGCTGCACCGGCAGCAGGCCGCACTTCAGGGCGCGTCCCTGGACAGCCTCCAGCAGCGTTTCCAGGGCCGGACGGGGCCCCGAAACCGTGAACTGGGCCCGCCCGTTGAGGTTCGAAAGCGCCAGGTCCGGCTGGCCCTCCAGCGCCTCCCGGAGTTCCCGTTCGGAAAGGCCGATCACGAACGCCATGCCGTGGGTCCCGGGCCCGAAGGCCTGGGCGCTGGCATCCTCCACCGCATCCACCAGTTCCAGGACGGCCTCCAGGGGCACCACACCGGCGGCCACCACGGCGCTGTAGAAGCCCAGACTGTGCCCGGTGGCCACCCTGGGCAGGGGCATGCCCGCCGCCCGGTGGGCCCGGAAGAGCCCCACCGAATGCGCCACCACGGCGTACGGCGCCTGGCGCGGAGCCCGCAGTTCCGATTCGGGCCCCTCCCTCATCCAGGCTTCCAGGTCAAAACCGCTGCGCGTTTCCGCCCTCGCCACGACCTCCCGCCAGTCCGGGTGGCCGTCCCAGCCTGTGGACATGCCCACGGCCTCGGTGCCCTGACCGGGGAAGAGCAGCGCGAAGGGAGCGTCCGAAACCATGCTTCCAGGATGCCGTACGAACAAAGCCCCGCCGAGGCGGGGCTTCGCAGGGAAACGGCCCGGTCTACAGCTTGTTCACATTGGAGGCCTGGGGGCCCTTGGGACCCTGCACGATCTCGAAGGACACGCGGGCCTTCTCGTCCAGGGTGCGGAAGCCCTTCGTCTGGATCGCGGTGTGGTGGACGAAGATGTCGGGTCCGCCCTCATCGGGGGTGATGAACCCGAAACCCTTTTCGGCGTTGAACCACTTGACGGTGCCTTGGGACATGATGCGTGAAACCTCGGGGACAGGCCCCTGCGCCTGGGAGGTGGAATCCCGGGCAACCTGCCAGGCCAGGCGCGCGGGGGAGCTGGAACTCCGTCAATCCGTCCGATCCCGCGGACCGGACGTCCAGCTTCGAGCGTGCCAAAAAGCGGTAGGTAGCCCCCAGCGTATCCCTGGTTTTGACCCGAGCGCAATGCGAAGCGTAACGTTTCCGTCACCCGCGGGCGAGGCCCTGCTCCCAGCCCGCCGCGTAGGTCAGGTTGAGCAGGGCCATGGCCCGCGTCACCCGTCCCACGCTGTTCTTCCGGGTGTCCGTGTGGGCGATACCCCGGGCCTTCAGGGCCCCGGTATCGAAATTCCCTTCGTGGGAAAGATCGATGCAGAGGGCCTCGGGACGGATCCAGTCGGCCGGAATGCAGTAGCCCGGCGCGGGCACTGCGGAGACCACCACATCCGCAAGCCGGATCATGGCCTCCAGGTGGGCGGGATTGGTGTGGAGATGGCAGAGCAGCGGCGTGGCCCGCAGGTTGGCCACCATGGCGGAGAGGGGGCGCCCGATGCGCAGGCTGTCGTTGAGGATCACCACCGTGCGCCCCGCCAGCCAATCCCCGCCGTAGCCCCGCTTGATGACCTTGAGGACCGCCCGCCCCGTGCAGGGCATCATGGCCCGCCGCTCCGTGCCGCTGTCCACCCGTTTCCGGAACTTGGTCAGGTAGCCGATGTTGATGCTGTGGAGCCCCTCGATGTCCTTGCCTGGATCCACCAGATCCATGATCTCGTCATCCTTGAGCTCCGGATACCGCAGGGGATAGAAGATGAAGATCCCGTGGGTGCGCGGATCCTGGTTCAGGCGCGCGATGGCCTTCACCATGCCCAGCCCTCCGCCCACCACCTCGTGGCGGGCCTGAATGCCCAGATCCTCGCAGTCCTTCAGCAGCAGATTGCGGTAGAGCACGGAACCCGGATCCTCGCTGCCCAGCAGGATCGCCATCCCCGGCGCGAAGCCCAGGTCCTGGAGGTTGCGCCGCACCCGCTCCCGGTAGTGGGCGGCGGTGGCGGCGCAATCAAGGGCACCTGTGGGCGTCAAGGCGGTCATGGATGCCAGTGTAGGGCGGTCTACGAGGCCGTTTCGGCGGGCTTCTCGGTCTTCGGCGGTTCCGATGCTGCGGGCGGGGCCGCCGGCACGGTGCGCTCCCGAAGGATGGCCTTCAGCGCATTCACCAGCACGCCCGGGTGGTAGCCCACCCAGCGCATGGCCACCCGGCCCTCCCGATCGAGGATGAAGGTGGTGGGCGCCGCCCGCAGCTCCGGCCCCAGGTTCAGCAGTCCCTGCTCGGCGAGCCCCTGGGTGAAAAAGGCCGTCTTGTCGAAGCGGGGCTGGTTCCTGCGGATGATCTGCCCCAGGGCCGTCAGACGGTCGAGACAGATGGGAAAGACTTCGAACCCGAACTGGGGCCCCTTGGGCTGAAGCTCCGCCATTTCGGCCAGCAGGCGGATGGAAGGATCACACACGGCCGAGAAGACCCCCACGACCACCACCTTGCCTTTGTAGGCGGCCAGCGACTGGGGCTTCCCCTTGATGGGCACCACGGCGAAACCCGTGCCGTCCTTGCGTTCGGCCACAGGAAACACCCGGACCTCCCGGTCCACCGCGATGGCCTGATCCGTCATCGTGTGCGAAGGTCCCATGGCCAGACGCTTCTGGGCATCCACCTCCTCCCGCCAGCAGTAAGTGCTGCCGGGCACCACGGGCACAAAATTGAATTCCTGGGCCGGAAGGGCCCAGGCGGCGATGAGGCTGAGCAGGACAGCGCGGCGCATCGTGATCTCCTGTGGGGTGTCGGGAACGATGGTAGCGCTTCCGCGTACGATGCCTCCATGCGATGGACCCGTCCCCGCCTCCTGGACCTCCTGAACCGCCTCGACGCGGCCTATCCGGAGGCCCGCTGCGCCCTGGACCACCAGGATCCCTTCCAGCTGGTGGTGGCAACCATTCTCAGCGCCCAGTGCACCGATGCCCGCGTGAACCTCACGACTCCCGCCCTCTTCGCCCGCTATTCCGATGCGGCAGCCCTCGGAATGGCGGACCCGGAAGAGCTGGAAGCGCTCATCCGGCCCACGGGCTTCTTCCGGAACAAGGCCCGCAACCTCATCGGCCTGGGCCAGGCCCTGGAGGCCCGCCACGGCGGCCAGGTGCCTTCCGATCCGGCCGCCCTCGCCGCCCTGCCCGGCGTGGGCCAGAAGACCGCCAACGTGGTGCTGGCCAACGCCTTTGGAGTGCCCGCCCTGGCGGTGGACACCCACATCTTCCGGGTGGCCCGGCGGCTGGGCCTTTCGGAAGCCCCCACGCCCGAGAAGGTGGAAGCGGATCTCACCCGGCAGTTCCCGCGGGACCGCTGGATTCCCCTGCACCACCAGCTCATCTGGCATGGGCGGCGCGTGTGCGCCGCCCGCAAGCCTGGCTGCCTGGACTGTCCGATCCAGAACCTGTGCCCCACCGGCTCCGGGCGCATCCCGGACCCCCACACGGGGGCTCCGGTGGAGATCTCCAGCACGCCTGCGACTCCGGCGGTTTCCGCGCCGGGGGCAGCCGGCCCTCAGCGCATCGTCTCCCTGGTGCCCAGCCTCACGGAACTGCTCGTCCAGTGGGGGCTGGCGGATCGCCTGGTGGGCCGCACCCGCTACTGCATCGAGCCCCGCTGGATTCGCGCCACCGTGCCCGCCGTGGGGGGCACCAAGGATCCGGACCTGGAGGCGCTCCGGGCCCTGAAGCCCGACCTCGTGATCCTGGAGCGGGACGAGAACACCCGGGAAGCGGCGGAGGCCCTCGCCGCCGCCGGAATTCCCCTGCTCGTGCTGTCGGTGCGGAATCTCCGGGACACGGCGGCGGCCTGGGAACGCCTGGGCGAGGCCCTGGGCGTCCCGGAGGTGGCCCGCGCCCGGGCCGAGGCCCTCCGGGGCCGTCTTGCCCGGAAGCTGCCGCGACGCAAACCCAAGGCCCTGGCCCTGGTGTGGCGGGATCCCTGGGTGGCTGCGGGACCCGATACCTGCATCGGCGATCTGCTGCGCGTCTCGGGCTTCGCGCCCCTGGGCCTGGACGGCTACCCGCGGCTGGACAATGCGGCCCTGCAGGCCCTGGCCCCCGATCTGGTGCTGCTGCCTTCGGAACCCTACCGCTTCACCGCCCGGCACGCCGCCGAGGTGGCCCGCCTCCTGCCCTCGGCGCGGGTGGAGCGGGTGGATGGCCAGGCCCTCGCCTGGTGCCTCAGCCGCCCCGAAGCGGGCCTGGAACTCATGGAAAAGCTAAAAAACCAAATGATTCACCACGGAGACACGGAGAACACCGAGATAAACGACAAAGCCTAGATGCATCCAAAAACATCAAAATAACAACCATTTTCAACATTTATCATCTCATTCTCCGTGCCCTCCGTGTCTCCGTGGTGAACCTCCTTTTCCTGCCTTGATGACTTTTGGGATCATGGGGATCGGAGGCCCCATGTCCCTGCGCGATCTGCTTCCCCTTGCCGCCCTGGTCGTCCCGGGGTTCTGCACCGAGCCCCCC
The DNA here is from genome assembly GCA_002068835.1 of Acidobacteria bacterium ADurb.Bin340. Classification (GTDB taxonomy): domain Bacteria; phylum Acidobacteriota; class Holophagae; order Holophagales; family Holophagaceae; genus MWBB01. Next base: position 13,737 of record MWBB01000010.1, read on the forward strand.
GCTTCGCCCGTGGACGCGCTGTACGGGCAGTTCCGGGCCCTCTTCGACGAGGACCAGCCCGGCGCCGACGCCCTGCTGGCCCAACTGGAAAAGGAGTTCCCGGGCCACGCGCGCACCCTGGACGCCCGCAAGCGCTTCGACGCCCCCGGCAAGACCCGGCCCGGCCTGAAGGCCCCGGCCTTCGCGGTGCCCGATCTGGATCGCCCCGGCACCACCCTCAGCCTGGACACCTTCAAGGGTCGGCCCGTGCTGCTTGAGTTCTGGGCCACCTGGTGTCCCTACTGCGTGGCGGACCTGCCCCTGGTGCATCGCGCCCACGGCCTCTACAAGGACCGTCTCGAGATCCTCAGCTTCAGCCTGGACAGGCGCCCCGAGGATGTGGCCGCCTTCCGCAAGGCCAAGCAGCCCATGCCCTGGCGCCACGCCTTCCTGCCGGGCATGAAGGCCCATCCCGTGGCCGAAGCCTACGGCGCTGCCGGGATTCCGAAGTACGTGCTGGTGGGCGGCGATGGAACGATCCTCGCCGCCGGATCCGAACTGCGGGGCGAGCGCCTGGAGCTGACCCTGGCGCGCCTGCTGGCGGAGGATCCCGCTGGAGCGGCCCTGGACGCGGTGAAGGATGGCGTGCGCCGCCTGGGCGAAGCCCGGCAGGCCCATCTGAAGGCCGGGAACTCCGCCGCCGAATTCCGGCCGGACACCACGCCCCTGCGGACGGGACTCGCCGAATGGTTGGCTTCCGAGAAGCGCCCGGCCGTGCGCCAGGCTCTGCTGGTGGGCGCCTACCAGCTCACCCTGGCGGAGCGGAAGGATCCGGATGCGGACCTGGCTTCGCGGCTGAAGGCCGAAGTGCCTTCCACCGCCCCTGCCTGGAGCCTTGATGCGGGCCTGCTGCCCCGCTTCCTGGAAACCTGCTTCTCCGGGGCTGCGGAAGCCGAAGCCTTCGCCCGGGAAGGGCGGGAGCGGCACCCCGATCCGAAGGTGCGCGCGGGGCTGCTCATGGCCCAGTTCGAGGCCAATCTGGGCGAGAACGACGCCGTGGCCAAGGCGGCAATGGAGAAGCTGGAGCGGGACCATCCCGCCGACCGCGACACGGCCTTCGCCCGCCGCCTCTGGGACGCCCAGGCCAAGACGCCCGTGGGCGCCGTGGCCCCGCCCTTCGAAGTGGCGGATCTGGAAGATCCCAAGGTCACCTTCACCAACGCCGCCTTCGCGGGCAAGTACGTGCTCATCGATTTCTGGGCCAGCTGGTGCCCCCCCTGCCGCGCCGAACTGCCGGGGGTCCACCAGGCCTACGCCCGGTTCAAGGACAAGGGCTTCGAGATCCTCAGCCTCTCCTGGGACCTGAAGCCCGAAGACATCGCCGCCTTCCGCGCCAAGGAGGGCACGCCCATGCCCTGGAAGCACGCCTACCTGGGCCGGGGCAAGCATCCCCTCAACGACGCCTACGGCGTGGTGGGCATTCCCAAGCCCGTGCTGGTGGGCCCCGACGGCAGGATCGTCGCCACCGACGCCCAGCTCCGGGGCGAGAAGCTCTTCGCCACCCTGGAGAAGTTCCTGGGCCGGTAGCACCCCTCCCAGCGCGCACGAAGGGCCCCCGCGCGGGGCCCTTCGCATGCCGCCGTGAGCGCTCAACGATCGCCGAGCGAGAAGCTCCCATCGGCTCGGAAACGGAAGGTGAAGGTTCGTTCCGCCTCTTCGGACAAGAGGCGGGAAGGCGCGCCTTGCGGAGGAGGACAGCGGGTCAGACGGCCGGTTTCGGGATCCAGATCCCAGTAGAGCACCTCAGGGAAAGCTTCCCTGACACGCCCCGCTCCCTGTTCGGATCGGGCCCTGAACTGAGCCATCACCTGATCCCTCTCCCACTGACCCTGGGCCTCGGCGCCCTGGAACCGCACGGAATCCGGCATGGCACCGGGGCGCAGCGGCTCATCGTTCCCGGCCAGCGCCATGCCCTTCTTCACGGCATCCTCACTCCGCGTCGCCAGCAGGAGGGTGCCTTCCGGACGCAGGGCGCAGCCCAGCAGGGGCGGGTAGGGGTCCGAACCGTCCTTGCTCGCCTCCGGGAAAACCTGGAGAAACCGCTGGTTCAAGCCTTCGCCCGTGGCCCGGAACATCCAGATGTCTCCCGTCCGGAAGTTCAGCACAGCCCAGCCCTGAGGGATTTCCATCACCCAGGGCACAAAAAGGCGCTGGAACAGCGTGCTGTCCGATCGAGGCTCCTGCGGTCCTTCGGGCAGCAACCGATCCAACAGCAGGCGCTCCCCGGAACCGGCCTTGAGGTAGGCGAAACGCGAAGCCTTGCCCTCCATCTGGAAGGGCCGCACGCTGCCGATGGCGAGGAAACCCTCCCCCAGGCGGAAGAGGCGGCACCGGGACAGACCCGGCTCCATCTGCCACCGGGTGAAGAGGTGCCAATGTCGGCCGTCGATGGAGCGCAGCACATCGATTTCGGAGGCTCCCCGCTTCAGGACCCGCTGCCCCCAGAACCACCCATCGGCGCGGTGGAGGTTGTCCAGATCGGAGGGCAGCTTGATCGTTCGCTGGGCCAGCCCCTGGGCCGCCCGGGACTCCACCCTCAGCTCGCCCTCCCCCATCACGAAAACCTCGCCAGCGGGACCGCAAAAGGCCCTCGGAGGATGGATGGGAAGCCCCTGGGCCTCAAGAAGGACCAGGGCAGACAGGAAAACCACGCATCGCCGGATCATGGGACCGCAGACATATCTCTGTCTCCTTTTGGGATCAGGTGACAGAAGGATACGCCCCACTGAGGGATGAGAAATACCTCCGGGGCTACTTGCCCGCCAGCCACTTCAGCATGGCTTCCGGCTTCTCGAAGCCCATGAGGCGCGGCCGGATCTCCTGGCCGTTCGCATCCATGAGCATCACCGTGGGATAGCCCGCCACCTTGAAGTCCTTCGCGAGGTCCTTCCGCCGGGCATGCGTATCGATGCGCACGGCCACGGCGTTCTGCCGGAGCCAGGCCCTCACGGCGGGATCGGGCCAGGTCTTCTCGTCCAGTTCCTTGCAGGCGCCGCACCACTCGGCGTAGATGTCCACCAGCAGCAGCTTGCCGTCCGCCTTGGCCTGGGCCTTCGCAGCCTCGAAGTCCTGTTCGAACCAGCCTTCGTGCGCCTCGGCCCCGGCAGCCGTGCCCGCGCCCCCCCGGGGCAGCAGGTCAACCTTCGCGATGTCCTCCACGCTCCGCAGGCCCAGCAGGACGCCCGCCGCCAGGGCCAGCAGGGCGAGGCCCCGCCGGAACTGGCCGAAGAGGCCCGAGGCCGCCTCGAACGCGCCCAGCACCGCCGCGGCCACCAGGGCCGTAAGGGACCACATCAGGAAACTGGCCCATTCCGGCACCAGCAGGCGGATGTTCCACACGGCGAACCCCAGCACCAGAACGCCCATGGCCTGCTTGAAGCGGATCATCCACTCGCCGCTCTTGGGCAGGCCCGCGCTGAAGGTGCCCACGGCCATGAACAGCACGCCCATGCCCAGGGCGAACACGAAGAGGTTCAGGGCGCCCAGGGCCACGCTGCCCTTCTGGGCGATGTCCACCAGCACGGTGCCGACGAAGGGCCCCACGCAGGGCGCGGCCAGGGGCCCCAGCACCAGGCCCATGACGAAGGCGCCGCCGAAGCCCGTGCGGGGCCCGTTGCCCTGGAGCTTCTGGGTGAGGGCATCCGGCAGCTTGATCTCGAAGAGGCCGAAGAGACTCAAGGCAAAGAGGGCGAAGAGCACCGACACGGGCACCAGGAACCAGGGCGTCTGGGCAAAGGCCCCCGCCTGGGAGCCCAGCTTGGCCGCGATGACGCCCAGCAGGGTGTAGGTCACGGCAATGCCCAGCACCAGGCTCAGGGACAGGGCGAAGCCTTTGGCCTTGCCGCTGCCCTTGGCGCCCACGATGGCCATGGTGATGGGGATCATGGGATAGACGCAGGGCGTGAGGCTGGCCGCCAGGCCCCAGCCGAAGGCCGCCAGGAGCATCAGCAGGAGGCCCTTCGAGGCCTTCCCGGAATCGGGGGCCTTGGAGGCCGCCACCGGAGCCGCCGCAGGCGCAGGGGCCTCCGCCTTGGGGGCCTCTGCCACCGCCTGGGGCGTGGGATCAACCGGCGCCGGAGCCTGAGCCGCAGCGGTGTTGCCCGGGATGTCCGCCGCCTTCACGGTGATCACGCGGGTGGTGGGGGCGAAACAGACGCCGCCGTCCCCTTCCGTGCAGGGCTGGTAGGTCACCTCCAGCTTCACGGGATCCTTCAGGCCCTGGCCGGATACGGGGATGCGCACGGTGCCGTGCCAGATGCCATCGCCCACTTCGTCCACGCCCTGGGTGGGGGGCAGCTTGCCCACGGTGAGGGTGCCGGGCTTGGAGGCCAACTTCACCTCCATGAAGGCCGCCTTCAGGTGCACGCCCTCGGGCACCGTGACGGCCACGGCCCCCTGATTCAGCGCGATCTTCACGCCCTTCTCGGGATCGAAGTCCAGGGGCGCCCGCTGGGCCTGCAGCCCGAAGGCCACAGCCAGCACCAGGAAGAAAGCTTTCACCGTTCGCATCCACGCCTCCCGCATCGCGGTTTCCGTCCCACCTTCGATGGCCGCGGGCCGCCCGAGGCGCCACGGCCGCATATTCGAATATTAATTTGCATAATCCCGAGCCCGCAAGGCCCTTTGTCCAAGTCCCCAGGGTAGCCTGGGGCCATGCTTGACTGCCCCTCCCTGCCTCCCTGGCCCTGGCTGGATCCCCTCCGGGCCCATCTGGCCGAACGCTTTGCCGCGGAAGCCCGGGACGGCGCCCATGACCTGTCCCACGCCCTGCGGGTGGCCCGGAACGCCTGGATGCTGGCCCAGGCCGAAGGGGCTGAGGGTGAGACCTGCGTGGCCGCGGCCCTGCTCCACGATCTCGTCTACCGGCCCAAGAACCATCCCGAATCCTCCCGGACGGCCCTCTGGAGCGCCGAGGAGGCCCGTGCCTGGTGTGCGGCTCGGCCCGAGTTGGCGCCCCGGGCGGAGGCGGTGGCCGAGGCCATCCGCACCCACAGCTTCAGCGCCGGGCTGGAACCCACCACCCGGGAGGGCGAGGTGCTCCAGGATGCGGACCGCCTGGAGGCCCTGGGCGCCATCGGCCTCGCTCGCTGCTTCGCCACCGGCGGCGCCATGGGCGCGGGGCTCTGGCACCCCGGGGATCCCTGGGGCGAGGCCCGGCCCCTCGATGACAAGGCCTGGAGCCTGGATCACTTCCCCTGCAAGCTGCTGAAGCTCCGGGATACCTTCCGCACGGGCGCGGGCCGCAGGGAAGCCGCCCGGCGCCACGAGGTGCTGGAAGCCTTTCTGGAGGCTCTCCGGCAGGAGCTCAGCGCATCCGGGCCAGACGGGCCAGCAGGGCCTCCATGCGGTTGCGGCTCACGCTGAGGCGGGCGCCATCCCGCATCACCGCCTGACCGGCGCGGCCCGGGGGGTTCACCACTTCGACAAGATCATCCAGGTTCACGAGGCTGGAACGGTGAATGCGGGCGAAACGGTCGCCCAGCAGGGCCTCCAGGGCGTCCACCCCCAGGTCCAGGGGCACCTTGCCCCGGGCCGTGTGGGCGAAGACCTGCCGGAACTCCGTGTGGAGGTACATCACTTCGGACCAGCGGAAGACCAGCACCCGGTCCCGCAGGGTCACGGTGAAGCGCTCGGGGCCCGTGTGGTGGGCCAGCTCCTTCACCATGCGCAGCAGGTTCTCCAGATCCGAAGCCTGGGCGCTGCGGACCCGATCCACTGCCTCCTTCACTCGGGGGAGGGTGATGGGCTTCACCAGATAGTCGCAGGCGGCCCAGGTGAAGGCCTTCAGGGCCTGGTCCTGCTGGCTGGTGACGAAGATGATCTTGGGCAGGCGCCCCACTGTGGCCCGGACCCGTTCCAGCAGCGCAAACGCGCCTTCGGGCGGAAAGAGGATGTCCAGGAAAAGGACATCCACGGGGTCCTCCACCATCAGCCGGTGGGCTTCATCGCCATCCGCGGCCTCCCAGGCGGCTTCCGCATCCGGGGCCAGGGTTTCCAGCATCCGCAGGAGCACCTTCCGGGAGAGGGCCTCGTCCTCCACCACGCCGTAGCGGAAGGCCGGACGGAGCCCCGGGTCGGGCGGCATCACCCGATCCTCCCCTGCGCCCGGTTGCGACCCGCCGCCATGCCCGCCTCCCCATGAGATCCGGCCCCCAGGGTAGCCAGCCAGGCCTGGGCCCGGCGAAGCGCCGTTCCGGCCCGCCCCAACCGGGGGTCGCCGCTCCAGGAGCCGGTGGCCTCCAGCGCCCGGTCCAGCAGCCGACAGGCCTCCCGTGCCGCCGCAAACAGGGGCGCCGCCGGATCCTCCGCGCTCCGGTCCCCCTCTGCCCTGGGCTGGAAGCTCACCAGCACCGCAGGGCCCAGGAAATCCGGGATGCTGCACACCTGCAGGGACCAGGAGCCCGTCCGCCCCCCTTTCCCGGGGAGCCGGGCCTCCAGGGAGAGGCTGCCCCGCCGGTCGGCCGCCCGGAAGGCCCGGTCCAGGATCCCCTCGGCCTGCACCCTCAGTTCCTCCTCCGCAAAGAAGCACGCCAGGATCTGTTCCCGGTTCCAGATCTCCCCTTCGCCCACCCCCAGAAGTTCCCGGGCGCCCGGGTTCACGAAGACCACCTCTCCGCTGACGCGGAACACCAGCACGGCGGCATAGAGGGGAACGGGGGTTCGCATGGGTTCGAGGGGGAAGAATCCCAAGGTTCGCTCCCGGGCCACCCTCGCTCCACCACCTGATGGACGAACCGCCCGGCTGGCGGAACGAACGCCACCGCATCCCGGACCAAGCGGCGCGGACGGCTGGAGCCTGGATAGACTCGGGGGATGCCCGCCCTCCAGCTCACCCTCCGGCGCCCTTTCGTGGCCGACCATTTCCACGACCTCCCGGGCTTCGTGGAGGATCGGCATGGGCACAACTGGGAACTGGAAGCCACGGCGGCAACCCCCGACGAAACCGCCCTGGCTGAGGCCCTGGACCGCTGGGTCCGGGACGTGGACTATTCCATCCTCAACGGCCAGGACCGCCTGGCCCACCGGAACCCCACCGCCGAAGCCCTGGCGCAATGGCTTTTCGAAGACCTGGAGGCCGCAGGCCTGGCTCCGGTCCAGGTGCGCATCCGGGAAAAGGCCAACTACTGGGCCGCCTGCCGCCGGGAGACTGTGAAGGATTTTCGCTGGGCCTGCGGCGCCCCGATCCTGGTGCTGGCACTTGTCGCTGCGACCGCCTGCCGCCGGGAAGAGGCTCCCGCGCCCCCGCCCCCGCCTCCGCCTCCAACCGCGCCCCTGGCGCCCTGGTCCTTCCATGTGATCGGCGGCCTGCTCGTGATCCGCGGCGAGGTGGATGCCCCCACGGAACTGGTCCTGAAGGGCACCACCCTGAACGAACGCCGTTCCGTGCCCTTCGGCCCCGTGCGCTGGGAACTGTACCGCCCGCCCAAGGGCGAGGTGGCGGAACTGCGGGATGGAACGGGCCGCCTGCTGGCCCGGTGGGCGCTGGATGAACCCCCGGGCAGGCCCCCGAAGCCCTACGCCCTGCCCTCCGCCCGTCCCGCCCCCAAGCCGCAGCCCCAGGCGCCTGCACCTGTTTCCCCGAAGGCGGTTCCTCCCCCACCGCAGCCCATCGCCCCGCGCCCGGCCAAACCCTCACCGGCACCGCCCCTGGCCGCCCCCGTTCCCGCCACGGCGGCCTCGTCCTGGCCGGGCGCCGGAGAGGGCTTCAACCTGGTACGCGGCCCCCGGGACCCGCGCCAGATCTGCCTCACCTTCGATGGCGGCTCCAATGCCGAAGGGACGGACGAAGTGCTGGACACGCTGCGGGCGAGGAGTATCCGCACCACGATGTTCCTGACCGGAGCCTTCATCCAGCGCTATCCCGAGCGGGTGCTTCGCATGGTGGCCGATGGCCACGAGGTGGGAAACCACACCTGGAGCCACCCCCATTTCGCGCCCAACGGCAGCCGGGATCCCCGATGGACCCAGGGCCGGGTCCAGGCGGAACTCCTGGCCGCGGATGCCGCCTTCCTCCGCCTGACCGGGCGTCCCATGGCCCCGCTGTGGCGGGCGCCCTACGGCGAACACACCGCCGACCTCCGACGCTGGGCCGAGGCGGTGGGCTACCGGCACATTCACTGGAGCGAAGGCGCCGATACCCTGGACTGGGCCACCCCCCGGGAACGCGCGCTCTACCGGAACGGCGCGGCCATCCTTCAGCGGCTGAAGGCCCGCATGGCCCGGCCGGACGGCCGGGGCCTCATCGTGCTGATGCACCTGGGCTCGGAGCGCCACGAGGAGGACCGGCCCAGCCGGCATCTGGGCGCCTTCCTGGATGAAGCCCTGCGTTCCGGATGGTCCTTCGTCCCCGTGAGCGCCTACCTGCAGAAGGCCGGCAAACCCGCCTGGGATCCGCGGCATCGGCTCCCGCTGCTGGACGCCCAGCCTGCGGACGGCCGAAGATAGGCATCAGCACGAGCTTCAAGGAGGAACGCCAGGCAGACCCGGGAACGGACCCACCCCGCGCACCAGCGCCGGAGGCCTTCCTGATCCGCCTGTCCAGACCGCATGGGGATCCACACCAAGACCACCGCCAGCAAGGGACACGGCATGGCGCCGCTCCTGTTCAGGGTCACCGCCGGCACCTTCGCCCTGGTGCTGGCCTTGTCCCTGGGAAGCTTCCACCCCCTGGATCCCAACCCCTTCGGCCAGGGCAGCGTCGGCGTCGGCGTGCACAACCTCTGCGGCCTGGTGGGCGCCCACCTGGCGGGCCTGCTCCAGACCCTCGTGGGCCTGGGCGCGTGGCTGCTGCCCGCCTACATCCTGTGGGAGGTCTTCCCCATGGAAGGCGCCCGCTGGCACCGCCGCATCGCCTGGCTGGTGCTGGCCCTGGCCCTCTGGACCGCCCTGGGAGCCTTCGGCGTGCGCGCCTTCGAGGCCACCGAAGGCCTCGCGGCGGACCGCTGGCGCTGGGGCGGCTGGCTGGGTTCGGCCCTCTGGCCCGTCCTTCGGCGCCTGCTGGGCCCCGTGGGCCTGCCCGTGACCCTGGCCCTGCTGGGCCTCCTGTGCGCCCTGCTGCTGGCCCCCGCCCTCACCCGCGCCCTGGGCCGCCTGCTGGCCCGCTGGCTGGGGGACAAGGCCTGGCCCTTCCTCAAGCCCCTGCCCGCCAAGGGCGCCAAGGGGTTCCTGGGCATGCTCCAGCGGCCCTTCCTGGCCTGGAAGTACGGCCGCCAAGCGGACATTCCCGATCTGGATGCCTCCGATGCCCGAGAACTGGCCATGACCTCCGAGCGCAGCGCCCAGGAGCAGGAGGTGATGGAAGCCCTCGCCCGGGCCGAGCGGGAGGCCGCCGCCTACCGGAAAGCCAACCCAGCGGGCCCCACGGAGGCCGACCTTCCCGTGATCCACAGCCTGCGCCTCGACACGCCCCCGGAGCCCCTGCCCGTGAGCCTCGGCCTGGAGCGGCTGCCCTCGGGCCCCCTGGCCGCGCGCACCGAGGATCTGATCCTGGAGGATTTCCGGCCCGCCGAGGTGCCCCTGCCCAAGCCCACGCTCCTGCGGGACCTGCCCCCGCCGCCGCCGCCCAAGCCCACCCTCGTGCAGCCCGTGGTGGTGCAGGACCGTTTCGGCCGCGTGGCCGAGCAGCAGCCCCTGCCCCTCACGGAACCCACCCCCGTGAAGCCCCTGCCGGATCCCGACGCGCCCCGGCGCAGCCAGGCCGTGGAGGTGCCGCTGGACAACGCCCCGGCGGACCGCCTGGAACTGCCGCCCCGGCGGCTCTTCGATCCTCCCGGGGACCACAGCCGCGTGGACCCGGCGGTGCTCGAGGACACCCGCGCCCTCATCGGACAGAAGCTCGCCGAGTTCAAGGTGAAGGGCACCGTGGTCGGGATGCAGCCGGGCCCGGTGGTGACGGTCTACGAGTTCCAGCCGGATCCGGGCGTGCCCCTCGCCAAGGTCATCAACATGGAGGATGACCTCGCCCTGGGCCTGCAGGCCGAGAAGGTGCGCATCGACCGCATCCCCGGCAGGAACCTCGTGGGCATCGAAGTGCCCAATCCCAAGCGGGAAATCATCAGCTTCCGGGAAGTGGTGGACAGCCCCTCCTTCCGGGATCCTGCCCACAAGGATGCCCGCAGCCTGCTGGCCCTGGCCCTCGGCAAGGACATCGCCGGCCAGCCCGTGGTCACGGATCTGGCCAAGATGCCGCACCTGCTCATCGGCGGCAGCACCGGCAGCGGCAAGAGCGTAGGCGTGAACGCCATGATCTGCTCCGTGCTGCTCCGCGCCCTGCCCAGCGAAGTGAAACTCATCCTGGTGGATCCCAAGATGGTGGAGCTGGGCATCTACGAGGACATCCCCCACCTCTGGGCCCCCGTGGTCACGGACATGAAGGAGGCGGGCCGCGTGCTCAAGTGGGTCGTCGCCCAGATGGAGGACCGCTACCGGCGCCTGGCCCTGCTCTCCGTGCGCAATCTGGAAGGCTTCAACGCCAAGCTGATCGAGGCCGGCGGCAGCATCGATCTCTCCGACCGCACGCCCAACCCCCGCTGGCCGGACCGGCCGCCCTTCCTGGAGCCCCTGCCCTACGTGGTGGTGGTCATCGACGAGCTGGCGGATCTCATGATGGTGGCCCGCAGCGAGGTGGAGGAAAGCATCGCCCGCATCGCCCAGAAGGCCCGGGCCGTAGGCATCCACCTGATCCTGGCCACCCAGCGCCCCAGCGTGGACATCGTCACCGGCGTCATCAAGGCCAACCTGCCCGCCCGGCTCAGCTACCGCGTGAACACCAAGATCGACAGCCGCACCATCCTCGATACCGGCGGCGGCGAGCAGCTCCTCGGCAAGGGCGACGCCCTCTTCCTGGCGCCGGGCCACGCGCGGCCCTTCCGCCTCCACGCCCCCCTGATCACCGAAGAGGAAACCCTGCGCTTGGTGGACTGGCTCAAGGCCCGGGGCCGCCCCGAGTACAACCAGGCCCTGCTCAACGCCATGGAAACCGACGAGGAAGCCGTGGACGCGGTGCTGGAGGAAGGCGGCGGCAACGGCGACGACGACCTGTACAGCCGCGCCCTCGCCGTGGTGCGCCGGGAGCGCAAAGCCAGCACCAGCCTCCTCCAGCGCAAGCTGAACATCGGCTACGGCCGCGCCGCCCGCCTCATCGACCGCATGGAAGAGGAAGGCATCGTCGGCCCCGACCGCGGCGCCGGCAAGCCCCGCGAGGTCTACGCCTCGGAGGAGTGAGGTTCCCTGCGGTCCTCAGCCTGCGGGCGTTCCCGTGAGCTTGGGTTTGGGCTTGGGAATGCCCCAGGCGCTGCGGTCCCGGGCCGGGGCGAAGCCTCCGGCGTGGCAGGTGCGGCAGGCGGCCAGGCCCGGGGCATCGCCGGTCCACACGGCGCGGTCGGCGCCGCCCACTTCCGCCCGCTTGGCTTCGGGCACGCGGCTCCAGTGGAGGGTGAAGCGCAGTTCACCGTTCTGTCGCTCCAGGCCATAGGAGGGCCCCAGCTCGAAGCCGGGGCGGCCCCAGCGGTCCTCCAGGGTGCTCATCACCACCCGGCCCCCTTCGGGCAGGGGCGCGCCCGCGCGGTAGGCGGCGGCGGCCTCCGGCGTGGCCCACACGCGGACCCAGCGGTTTCCGTGGGGGCCGCTCCGGCGGGGCTCGGCGTCCAGAGGCTCCAGGGCCGTGGGATCCAGCACCCAGGCAAGGTCTGGCGCGGCAAGGCCCGGCGTGGCCGGGGCCGCAGGCGCAGGAACCGGGGCCACGGGTGCCTCCTGAGCGATCGGGGGAGCCACGGGGTTCCGGTGGAGTCGGGCGCCGTACCAACCCGCCGTCAGCAGGGCAGCGCACCACAGCAGGCCCGTGAACAGGGGCAGGAACCCCAGGCCCAGGTGTTCCTCCCGGCGGCGGAACATCAGCCGAAGGGTGAACACCCCGAGGGGCAGGCTGGCCAGGGCTGCGGCCTGATGGATCCGCAGCACCGGATGATCCAGGCCCAGCCAGGCGCCCGGAGCCAGCAGCCCCTGGGACCAGGCCGCCACCACACCGCTGGCGGCTGCCGCGAGGGAGAACAGGAAGCCCATCCAGCCCAGGTAGCGGCAGGTGACCCACCAGGGCTTGATGCCGCGGCCAGGACGCTGCGAGGCCATCAGGGCCCAAGGCAGCAACAGGGCCACCGCCACGGGCATGTGGACGAGGACCGGGTGTCTGAAAATCGGCCAATCCAACCAGGTCATGGCAGGAAATCTCCGTACAGGGGGGGGCGCAACGTCCACTCTGACAGGCTTTGCCCATCGCGGGACGCAGGATCCTGCCATCCTGGAACGCGCTCGAAGGCCGATCGCGGCCTTTTCCCAGCCGAGGCCCCCATGGACGCGCTCCGCGAATCCCTCCGTCAGAACGTGCAGGATGCCGTGGCCCTGAAGCAGGCCTTCTTCGCAGGGGAACTGGACCACCTGGTGGCCCAGGCCGAGGACATGGCGGAGCGCCTGCGCCGGGGCTGCAAGGTGCTGGTCTGCGGCAACGGCGGCAGCGCCGCCGACGCCCAGCATTTCGCGGCTGAACTGAGCGGGCGCTACGTGAAGGAACGGCGGGCTCTCGCGGGCCTGGCCCTCACCACGGACACCTCGGCCCTCACCGCCATCGGCAACGACTACGGCTTCGACCGCGTGTTCAGCCGCCAGGTGGAGGCCCTGGGCCGCCCCGGCGACCTGCTGGTGGCCATCAGCACCAGCGGCAACAGCCCCAACGTGCTGGAGGCGGTGGAGGCCGCCAAGGCCCTGGGCCTGCGCACCCTGGGCCTGCTGGGCCGCGATGGCGGACGCCTGAGAATCGCCTGCGACGATGCACTGGTGGTGCCCAGCCCCGTGACGGCGCGGATCCAGGAGGTTCACCAGATGGTCTACCACTTCTGGTGCGAAGCCCTCGACGCGCTGATGTAGGGCACGCCCGTGCCCTTCCCCGCGCTCCAGGCCCACCGCCCGCACCTGGGCGGACTGCGCGGGGCCGCGGCCCAAGAACCCCTGGGCCTCTACCTGCACATCCCCTTCTGCCGGGACCGCTGCACCTACTGCTCCTTCGCCACCTCCCGGAACGGGGATCTGAAGCCCCTGGTGTTGGCGCGCCTCGGGGCGGAGCTGGAGGCCTGGGGCGAAGCCCTGGATCACCCGACGGTAGACACGGTGTACTTCGGCGGCGGCACGCCCTCCCTGCTGGAGCCCGACGAGGTGGCGGCCCTGCTGGCGGAGGCCCAGGCGGCCTTCGACCTGCGGCCGGTGGAGGAGATCACCCTGGAAGCCAACCCCGGCACCCTGGCGCCTGGAGCCCTGCAGCGCCTGCGGGCCCTGGGCATCGACCGCCTGTCCCTGGGCGTGCAGACCCTCGACGACACGCTGCTACAGCGCCTGGGGCGCATCCACGATGGCGCCACGGCCCTGGATGCCCTGCGCGAGGCCCGGGCCGCGGGGTTCCAGCGCCTCAGCGCCGACCTGATGGTGGGCATTCCGGGCCAGGATCTGGACCGCGTGCTGGGGGATGCCGCCACCCTGGTGGAAGCCGGGGCCACGCACCTCTCCGTGTACCTGCTGGACCTGGACAAGGCCTGCCCCCTGAAGGCCCAGGTGGAGCGCGGCGCCCTGGCCCTGCCCGACGAGAACGCCGTGGCCGACATGTTCGAGGCCCTGCAGGCGGAGCTGCCGCGCCTGGGCCTGCCGGGCTACGAGATCAGCAACTACGCCCGGCCCGGCGAGGAGAGCCGCCACAACCTGCGCTACTGGGAACGCCGCCCCTACCTGGGCCTGGGCCCCAGCGCCGCCAGCCACCTGGGCTCCTGGCGCTGGACCGAATGCGCCGCGCTGCCCGCCTGGATCGAAGGCCTCGGCACGCCCGATGTCCAGGGACTGAGCCTGGACGAGGAACTGGCCGAGATCCCCCTGCTGGGCCTGCGCCTGCACCGCGGCGTGGACTGGAGCGCCCTCCGCGCCCACGCCGCCACCCTGGACCGCCTGGACCTGGTGGAACGCTGGGAGGCCCAGCTCGCCCCCTTCCGCAAGCACGGCCTCCTCGCCTGGGATGGCGACCGCCTGCGCCTCACCCCCCACGGCATGGTGGTGAGCAACGGCATCCTGCAGCTGTTCGTGTAGCCGCCCAAGCGCCTGGGGCGCCGTTCGGGACCACGGGAATCGCAACCACCAAGCGCCCTCTTTGCGGACCTACGAGTAAGATAAAACCACCCTCCCCGAAAGGACGCATCTCGAAATGCCTAAGCGGTTAAATATTATTATCTTGATGTTTGCTGCCACCCTGGCCACGACCGGATGCCTTCGAGACGGAAGTGACATATCCCCGGATGTCCCCATCCAGATTCAGCCTGATCCCCTCCGCGTTCCCGCCTTCGGCCGTCTCGAATTGATGGCGATGCGCGGTGGCCGAAGGGATCCCAACGTCAGGTGGGAAGTCACCAGCCAAGAGGGCGGCATCATTCTGAAATCAGGTGTTTTTCTTGCTGCCCAATTTCCCGGGAAGGTCGGCATCCGTGTTTCTGACCCCCGCAAACCCTCCAACCAGACCATCGGCGAGGTTCTGGTGGAGCCTCTCCAGGTGCCGCACGGGGATTCCAGGCATGCCGAACTTCTCGACCCCCAGACCCTGACCTGGTCACCCGTGGGGGCCCTTCGACACGGACGCATCGGCCACACCGCCACCCTGCTCCCAGACGGACGTGTCCTCATCCTTGGCGGGGCCCCTAAATCCGGCACCTTCGCAACCTCTTCCGCCGAAGT
>MWBB01000011.1 GCA_002068835.1 Acidobacteria bacterium ADurb.Bin340
CCGCGTGTATGACGTCCAGGTCTGCGTCACCTGCCACGTGCCCGGTCTCACCACCAGCGGCCGGGGCATGAGCGACACCAACCTGTCGAACTACTACCCGACCTTCACGGCGGACCAGAAGGCCATCCTGACCGCCTGGACGGGCGTGGACTTTTCCACCAACCCGGTGACCGCGGGTCAGACGAACGTGGCCCTGAAATTCCCCCAGGTCACCAACAACATGAAGGACATGATCCACGGCATCCATGCCGGGAAAACCCGGACGACCAATGCCTTCAAGATCGTGCGCGATCGCACCCCGAATGCGGTGAATGTGATCAACGCTGCCGAGATCGGCTATCCCGGACGTCTCACCAACTGCCAGGGCTGCCACACCTACAACGGCTACAGCGGCGTGCCGGTCGGCGCCCTCGCTTCCCGCGACGAGGCGGTGCACAAGGACAACAGCACCCTGGTGGCCGGCAGCACCACGATCTACGCGAACAACAGTCCGGCAGATGCCAAGACGGCCCTGGAGCAGATCAGTCCCCGGGACCTGATGACCACCCCGTTCACCGCCTCCTGCGCCAGCTGCCACGACAGTGCACCGGCTGCGGCCCACATGAAGCTGAACGGTGGCCAGATCCTGGTGCCCCGCGCTGTATTGAACAACGCGGGTGAATCCTGCGCCGTGTGCCACGGTGCGGGGGCCGCCTACGATTCCGCCAAGGTCCACAAGTAGTCCGAGCGCCGGGAGGGCGGGCTCGCCCCGGTCTTCCTGCGCAACGAACAGCCCGGATGCCTGCTGCATCCGGGCTGTTCTTCGAAACGCTTCGCCTTCGTACACTGCCCTGGACATGAACCCGGAGGTTCATACCGTGCCTGCACGCGCCCTCACCCTCGTCCTCTGTTCGGCCCTGGCCCTGGCGGCCCAATCACCGAAACCGGTCCCTGCGCCTCGGCCGCCCCGCGCCAAGGTCAGAACCGGGGCTCCCATCAAGCCCCTGGAACTCAACCTGGCCACCAAGGAGGAACTGATGCGCCTGCCCGGCGTGGATGACCTGATGGCCGACCGGATCATTGCCGGGCGGCCCTACCGCGTTCGCACCAACCTGGTCACCCGGGGCATCGTGCCCCGCTCCCTCTATGTGGCGCTGCGTCCGCTGGTCTCGGCCCAGCAGCCCATGCCCTCGAAGTAGCCGCCTGGAAGCCCAACATGAAGAAACTCCTCGCTTTTCTCGCATCGCTCAGGCTTTCCGTCATCCTCCTGGTGCTGCTCCTCATCGGGCTTGCGGTGGGCACCATCGTGGAAAGCCGGGCGGATACGGCCACCGCGGGCCGGATGGTGTACTACGCACCCTGGTTCCTGGCGCTCCAGGGGATCTTTGCGCTGAACGTCGCCTTGTCCCTGGTGGACCTCTTCCCCTGGGGCAAGGCCCGCGCCGGCTTCGTGGTGGTGCATGCCTCCCTGCTGCTGATCCTGGCGGGATCTGCCCTCACCTACTTCTTCAAGGTGGAGGGCATGCTGCCCTTGTGGGAGGGCGAGACCGGAGCCGTGATCAGGCTCACGGACGACCAGGGCCGGGTGAAGGTCGAGCATGAGCTGCCCTTCACGGTGAAGCTGGATGATTTCGTGATGGACACCTACCCTGGCACCCGCATGCCCAGCGGGTTTGCCAGCCATGTCCAGATCACGGATCGGGATACGGGAAGGGCCTTCCCGGCGCGCATCTGGATGAACCACGAGCTGCATCACCGAGGCTTTGCCTTGTACCAGTCCAGCTACCAGCAGCAGGGCGGTCGGGAGATGACGATCCTCTCCGTCTCCAAGGATCCCGGACAGCCCATCGCCTTCGTGGGGTTCATCACCCTTGTGGCGGGGATGATCCTGGTGCTGGCCACGCGCATCCAGCAGGCCCGGGTGCGGGAACGCCTGGCCCAGGGACGGGGAGCCGCGATGGCGCTGCTCCTGGCCGCGGGGGCGGTCCTGGGTGCCCAGGATGCCACGGAGCATATCCGGCGCCTTCCGGTCCAGCACGATGGCCGGGTGATGCCCTTCGATACCCTGGCCCGGGAGATGGTCTGGACCATCACGGGTTCCCACCGCTGGCAAGGCGAGGATCCCGCCGCGACGGTGGCCCGTTGGATGGCGGATCCCCAGGCCGCGGCCAGTGCGCCCATGATCCGGATCGGCTCCCGGGACCTGGCCCGCTCCCTGGGGCTGGATGCGGGCACGAAGCACATCTCCTTCCTGGGGGTGGTCCAGAGCCGCCCCATGGGACTCCTGCTCCAGTCGGCCCAGCAGGCGGAGGCTCAGGGGCTGCCCCGGCGGGGCACCCTCAAGGATGCCGAGGCGCTGCACAACCGCGTGATGGCCCTGAAATCCGTGCTCTTCAATGAGGTGGTCTGTCCCCTGCCGGTGGCCGAGGATCCCAAGGCACCCTGGAATCCGGTTGCGGATCCCTCTCCTCAGGCCCTCGCCGCCCTCGTGTCAGGCCCGCGGCCTGCCGCGTGGCCCGCGCCCGCCGCCATCGAGCGGGAGGTCTTCTACAACCGCCTGAATCCGGATCGCCTCTCCTGGATCATCCTGCTGGCCTCCCTGGTGCTTTCCGTGCTGGCCTGGAAACGGTCGAGCCGGGCCCTGGACTGGGCGGCCTTCGGAACCCTGGTGGCGGGCTTCGGCATGATGACTTGGGGCATCGCCTTGCGTTGGATGGTGGCGCAGCGCATTCCCGCCGCCAACATGTACGAATCCCTGCTCTTCCTGGCCTGGGGCGTGGGGCTCTTCGCGGTCATCGCCTACGGGGTGATGCGCAACCGCGTGGTGGTCCTGAATGCCGCTGTGATGGCCACCCTCACCATGCTGCTCACGGACCTGCTGCCCATCGACGGGTTCATCCATCCCATTCCCCCGGTGCTGGCGGGCACGGCCTGGCTGGCCATCCACGTGCCGATCATCATGGTGGGCTATTCGGTGCTGGCCCTGGGCATGGTGGTGGCCCACATGCAGATCGGCGCCACGGTCTTCGCGCCTCAGCGCACGGACCTCCACGAGCGTTTCGCCGATCTGAACTACTGGTACACCTTCGTGGGCTCCATCCTGCTGCTGGCGGGCATCCTCACGGGTTCCATGTGGGCGGCCTCCTCGTGGGGGCGCTACTGGGGCTGGGATCCCAAGGAGGTCTGGTCCCTGGTGGCCTTCCTGGCCTACATGGCCATCCTCCACGCCCGTCTGGACCGCCTGATCGGGCCCTTTGGCGTGGCCGTGGTGAGTGTATTGAGCTTCCAGACGATCCTGATGACCTACCTGGGCGTGAATTTCGTGCTGGGGACCGGGCTGCACTCCTACGGCATGGGCGACTCTCCCATCGTCACCTGGATGGTGCTGGTGGCCCTGCTGGAAGTGGCCTTCCTGGGCTGGTCCATCTACGCCTACCGCCTGCGCAGCCCCGCGGCCTGATCCGGGGCTGCACCTCCATGAAGAAGGCCCGCTCAGCGCGGGCCTTCTTCATGGAGACAGGAAACGTTCTACTTCCTGGCGAGGGTCGGCAGTTTCGCCGGGTCCACCAGACGGCGCAGTTCGATCTGTCCCTGGCGGGCGTAATCCACCGCTTCACCCAGGATGCGGGCGGCCTCCTGGGGGGCGTGGAAGCCCATGGAGTTCTCGGCGTTGACGTAGTCCACGCGCCACTGGGCCTTGCGCTGGAACTCGTGGATTTCCTTGAGGGCGGCATCGTTCAGGCCGGCCTTCTTGGCGGCTTCCAGGTCGTGGATGAGGGCCACCACGGCGGTTTCGGCCCGCATCATCAGGGCGTGGGTGCGGTCCTGGATGGTTTCCACCCGGGCCTTCAGCTCATCGGCGGGAACCCGGTGGCAGGGCTGGCAGGAGCGGGTGATGTCCCGCAGCGGGCTCTGCACATGGTGGCTGCTGACCTTGAGCGCCCCGTCGCGCACGTAGGGCATGTGGCAATCGGAGCAGGAAACGCCGGCGCGGGAGTGGACGCCCTGGCTCCACATCTCGAATTCTGGATGCTGGGCCTTGATGACCTCGGCGCCACTGATGGCGTGCTTGTAGTCGGAGAAACGGGTGCCGTCCTTCCACTTGTAGTCGTTGTAGTAGGCCTCCACCTGCTCGATCTTCAGGCCGTTGTGCCAGGGGAAGAACAGGGTGGCCTTGGGGCCGCAGTAGTACTCCACGTGACACTGGCCGCAGACCATGGAACGCATTTCCTGGCGGCTGGCCATGGTGTTGGCGTCGTAGGTGCCCTTCTTCCCTTCACGGCGCCAGCGCTCGATGGAGGGCAGGTGGGGTACGGAGTCGTTGCTGCGGGCCAGAGCATCGATGCCTTTGATGAAGCCGGGCTTCGTCACCCGCAGGGCCATGGTCTTGGGGTCGTGGCAGTCGAGGCAGGCCACGGGGTGCTTGGCCAGGGGGCCGACCTCCTGGTAGGTCATGGCACAGGTGGCTTCGAAACCGGCCTGGAGCTGGGCCTGGGCATTGGAAGAGGACAAGGGTTCCTTGAGGTCGCCGGGGGCGCCCTTCTTGAGGCCCAGTTCGCGGTAGAGGACCACGTTGGAGGCATGGCAGTGCATGCAGGCTCCGCTCTGGGGCCGTTCCGTCACCCGCTTGGTCATCTTCTGGTCTTCCAGCATGTAGGCGTGACCGCGCCGGTGGTTGTAGTCGATGGCGAAGGCGTAGCCCGCGAAGATCGTCTTGAGCATCGGATCCTGCTCAAGCTTGCTGCTGGTGGGCACCCCCTCGCTGCCGGCGCCGCCGTACTTGGTGTGGTAGGGCTCGATGGTGCGCTGGTAGCTGTCGAACTGGCGGGGGAAGTTCTTGCCCCAGATGGCCGGATCCACGGTGGTTTCATCGAGATCCACCAGGCGCAGGCTGGTCTGGAGGGCCTCGGCCTTGCGGGTGTTGATGTTGGCGAACAGGGCCATCACCAGGGCGGTGGCCACGGCTGCGCCTGCGGCCACGAGGCCGAGGCGGACCAGGGGCCGCTTGAGGAAGGGCTGGGGGGAATCGGTCATCGGGAACCTCCGGCAGCGAACGGGTTCTGCGGGGATGAGGGGTTGCGGGTCATCGGAATCCATCCATGCGGATCAGCGCACGGGACCGTGGCCGACCTCCAGGTGGCAGCGCACGCAGCCGTAGAGGTCCGCCTTGCGCGTGGGATCCGTGGGGACGCCCAGGGTGCCGTGGGCGGTGAGTTCACTGGAGATTTCGCCGTGGCACCGCAGACAGTTGGCTTCCAGCACTTCGGCGTTGGATGCCTTGATTCGGATGGGATCGGGGAAGTTTCCGGTGGTGAAGCCCTTGGCGTGGTAGTAGCCATTGCTGGCCTTCACGTAGAGCTTGTGGATGACATTGTCGTGGGGCAGGTGGCAGTCGTTGCAGGTGGCGACCGCCTTATGGGACCCGTGCTGCCAGCCGTCGTATTCCTCGCGCATGATGTGGCAGTTCACGCACACCTTGGGGTCATCGGACATGTAGGAGAGGCCGTGGGCCGACACGAAGGTGTAGGCGCCTGAACCCGCGAACATGCCCAGCAGGATGGCCGTGGCCAGCGTCAAAAGGAGGAGGGAGCGTTTTCCGCGCACGGGAGGCGAACTCCTCTGAATGGGAACGGCGGGTTTCGGTGTGCTGCAGTCTTGTGTAATGAGGATAGGCCGGTCCTAAACAAGGCTGCAAGTCCATGCCCGGGGGCGGATGCTACGCGGGGGATGGAGTCCGGGCGAGGCGTCTCGGGGGCATGCGCTGGAGGTCTTCCAGGGTCGCCTGGGTCAGGGAGGCATCGATCTGGGCCTGGAGCTGGCTCCAGACGGGGTGCAGCGGGCAGGGGTTGTCGGGGCCGCAGTGCTCGAATCCCATGACGCAGCCCTTCAGGGCATCGGGGCCCTCCAGGGCCTCCACCACCTGGCCGATGGTGATGCTTCCGGCGGGACGCGCCAGTCGGAAGCCCCCGCGGGGGCCGCGCACCGATTCCAGCAGCCCTGCCTGGACCAGGCTCTGGAGGATCTTGGCTAGGTAGGGACCCGGCAGATTCAGGGTTTCCGCCAGATGCTTGGCCAGCCTGAAGCTGCCGTCGCCCGGGAGGGCGGCGAGGGCCTGCAGGGCATATCCGGTGGCGGTGGAGAAGATCATTCAGGAAGTCCCGATCCCCAAACGATACGCGCCCGGTTTGCCCGGGGCACGGGGAAAGCGTGTGATCTTGGTTGCAGAATCCTGCAGGCCGGGGAATCTACAGCTCTCCCAGCCGGTGGAGGGTCCGGCCCTCCACAGCGAGCAGGCCTTCTTCCTGGAGGCTCCGCAGGGAACGGGAGAGGGTTTCCGGGGTCATGCCGAGCTGGGCGGCCAGGGTTTTCTTGGGCATGGGCAGGGCATAGCGGGCGCCGGGCTTCGGGAGCTGCTGGCGCAGCCAGTTGCGGAGACGATCCCCGCTGCCCACGCCCGCCAATTGCTGGACCCGGGTGGCCAGGCGCCTCAGCCACACGGCCTGGGCGTGGATCACCGCCAGGGCGAAATCCGGATCATCCCGTAGGGCGCCCAGAAAGGCGGCCTTGGGGAAGTGGATCACCTGGGATGGCTGCACGGCCGTGGCGGTGGCGGGAAAAGCCTCGCCCCCGAACATGGCGGCCTCGGCGAAGCTCTGCACGGGCAGGATCACGGCCAGGGTGGGGTGGGCGCCGGGCTGATCGCTGGCCCGGGTGAGCTGGATGGCGCCCGCGACAAGCACGAAGAAGCCCGTGCAGGCATCCTCCTCGAAGAAAAGGGTTTCTCCGGGCTCCAGCTTTCGGGTCACCGCCAGCCGCTCAAGCTGGGCCTGCTGGGAGGGCGTGAGCGATGCGAAGAGGGGGGCTTGGGTCCAGGCGGGCTGCATGGCTTCAGCTTAGAACAGGGTCCGGATGCCTCCCAGCACGGTTCCGTCCTCGGCCACCTCGAAGACCAGCGGCCATTTGTCGAACGTCGTGCAGGGGTGGCTCACGGCCAGGCCCACCCGGTCCCCGATTCGGAGGTCGGATCCAGGCGGGAGCTCCAGCCGGGCGTGCTGATCATGGAGTGCGGTGATCCTCCAGGTTTCGGGGCAGGCCTGGGGTCGGCCCCCGGGGTGAAGCCAGCGACCTGGTTGAGGCAGGCCGAGGTCGCAGGAAAGGTCGCGTTTGCCCGCATCCAGGAAGGCCAGACCCGGTTCAGGGCAGGAGATGACCTGACTCCAGACCTCCAGGGCCGGGGCCAGGTGGCCTTCGGGCTTCCGGTCCGCCTCGATCCGGCCCTCAAGTCGTGCCACCAGCCGCTGGTAATGGCCGGCGTCGTGGGTGAGGTAGCAGCCGCTGCGCAGCAGCACCCGGGTGGGGGCCTTCAGGGCGGCGGAGCCGAGGATCGCGGCCACCCGGTCGAAGTAGGCGCTGCCACCGGCGGAGAGGATGACCTCGCCAGGCTCAAAAAGCCCTTCGGCCTCGGCGGCCCGGGCCAGATCCACCAGGGCCTCCAGCCAGGCGTCCACGGTGCGCACATCCGCCGCAGCATCCCCGCTCACCACGATGCCTTCGTAGCAGGCGACCCCGGCCAGCCGCAGGCGGGGCGATGCGGCCACGGCCCGGGCCAGCGCCAGGCCTTCCGACACCGTCCGCGCGCCGCAGCGGCCCCCGGCCAGCCCCAGTTCCACCAGCACCGGCAGAGGCCTTGGCGCCTCCCAGCCCTGGGCCAGGCGCGCCACGCCTTCGGCGCTGTCCGCGAACACCCGAAGCTCCCGCGCGGGCTCCTCGGCCACGAGGCGCCCCAGGGCCCGGAGGGCGGCGGGATCCACCACCTGGTTGGCCAGCAGCACCCGCGGGATGCCGTGGCGGAAGGCCACCTGGGCCTGCTGGGGCGTGGCCAGGGTGAGCCCCCAGGCGCCTTCCGCCAGCTGGCGGTGGAAGAGCTGGGGTGCCAGGGTGGTCTTGCCGTGAGGGCACAGGGAGGCTCCGCTGAGGGTCAGGAAACGCTGCATCCAAAGCGCATTGGCCCCCAGGATCTCCCGGCGCAGCACCGCCACGGGACTGCCGAGATCCCCGGCGAACAGGTTCCAGCCGCGCTCCCCCACGGAGCCCAGGGCGCAGGGGGCCGCTTCCGGCGGGAAGCCCTTGAAGGCGGGGCCGAGGGTGGATTCCAGGAGGGCGCGCAGGGGATTCATGCCCCCGTTAGAACACACGGCGCGCCCCATGAGGTGCGTGACAAAGGTCACAGGTCGTTCGGCTTGATGCCCGTCAAGGACGGAACTGGCCCCTAGGGGGAACCTGAATCCACGGAAATGTCCCCCGGAAATCGGGGCCATCCATGAGGAGGAAGCGATGTTTTGCAACCAGTGCGAACAGGCGTCGGAAGGCACAGGCTGCCGGGATTTCGGCATCTGCGGCAAGAACGAGGATGTCCAGTGCCTGCAGGAGACCCTGCTTTACGGCCTCAAGGGGATGGCCGCCTACGCCCACCACGCCCGGCGTCTGGGCAAGAGCGACGAGGCGGTGAGCGCGTTCATGGAAGAGGCGCTCTTCGCCACCATGACCAACGTGAACTTCGACGTGCCCAGCCTCCTCGAAATGGTGCTGGACTGCGGCAAGCAGAACCTGCGCGTGATGCAGCTTCTGGATGAGGCCCACGTGGAGCACTTCGGCCAGCCCGAGGTGAAGGAGGTCTGGATCGGCACCAAGGCCCAGCCCGGCATCCTGGTGAGCGGCCACGACATGCTGGATCTCTGGAACCTGCTGAAGCAGGTGGAAGGCACCGATGTCCTGGTCTACACCCACGGCGAGATGCTGCCGGCCTTCATGTATCCCAAGCTGGCCAACCACCCCAACCTGGCAGGGCACTTCGGCGGCGCCTGGCAGTTGCAGAAGAAGGAGTTCGAAGTCTTCGGCGGCGCCGTGATGGTGACCACCAACTGCATCCAGGAACCCAAGGCCTCCTACGCCGATCGCGTGTTCTCCAACCGAACCACCGCGGCTCCGGGTGTCACCCGCCTCACCACCGACGATTTCAGCGCCGTCATCGCCAAGGCCCGGGAGCTGGGCCCCCTGGAAGCCCGGGATTTCGGCACCATGCCCGTGGGCTTCCACCACAGCGTGATCCTGTCCAAGGCTGACGACATCCTGAAGGCCGTGCAGGCGGGCCAGATCAGCCGTTTCTTCGTGGTGGGCGGCTGCGATGGCGCCGAGCCCGGCCGCAACTACTACACCGAGTACGCCAAGAACGCCCCCGCCGATGCCTTCATCCTCACCCTCGGCTGCGGCAAGTACCGCATCATGGGCCACGATTACGGCACCCATCTGGGCCTGCCCCGGCTCATGGACATGGGCCAGTGCAACAACGCCTACGGCGCCATCCAGGTGGCTGCGGGGCTGGCTCAGGCGGCGGGCTGCGGGGTGAACGATCTGCCCCTTTCCATCACCCTGAGCTGGTTCGAGCAGAAGGCCGTGGCCGTGCTGCTGTCCCTGCTGCACCTGGGCGTGAAGAACATCAAGATCGGCCCCGCCGCTCCCGCCTGGATGACGCCCGGCGTGTTCAAAGTGCTCCAGGACGCCTACAACCTGCAGCTGATCGGCAGCGATGCCAAGGCAGACATGACCCGGGATCTGGCCCGCGCCTGAAACCCTTTCGAAGGAGGTTCCATGCAGCCCGAAGTCTTCACCTACCAGACCACCGATGCCCGCATTGCGGAAAAGGTGGTGGACCGTCCGGACCGCTGGAGCCTCCTGGTGGCCCATGTGGTGCTTCCCCCCGGGGAGGCCATGCCGCCCCACCCCACCAACGCCGAAGCCTTCTTCGTGGTGGTGCGGGGCACCCTGACCCTGAAGGCCGGAGAGGGGGCCGCCACCGAGTATCGGAAAGGACAGATCGTTCATCTGCCCAACAAAACGCCCATGCTGGCGTCCAATGAGGGGAACGAGGTGCTGGAATTCCTCGTGCTCAAGACCCCGCATCCGGAGGTGAAAGCATGATCACGGCTCTGACCAACCTGAACGAAGCCCTGCCCATCTCCGTCGGCGCCACAGCGTCCAAGCCCCTGGTGGACCTGCCCGGCGACTTGAAACTGGTGCTCTTTGCCATGGACCAGGGCCAGGAGATCAGCGCCCACAGCGCGCCCTTCCCGGCCAGCGTCCTGTGCATTTCCGGCGGGCTGGACGTGATGGTGGACGGCGCCTGGACCACCCTGGCTCCCGGCGACCGCCACGACCTTCCCAAGGGCCTGCCCCACGGCGTGAAGGCCACAGCCCCCAGCCATTGGCTGCTCACCATGCAGCGCGGGCGCTAGGTAGGCTGCGCACCACCCGCCTGTGCCGGCCTTTCGAGGCCGGCACAGCTGCGTACGGGCGGCGATCCTGCGGGCCCCTGGTGCTGGCCTTTTTGGATGCAGGGGGGCAAGCTGGGACATCCGTTGTGCTGGAGCTCACCCGTGCTCGAAAAGTTCGTGAACCTGCTCCCCCAGGAGGCCACCCGCCTGCTGCTGGTGTTCTTCTTGTCCTTCCTCATTGGCTTGGAGCGGGAGGAATTGAAGCAGAGCGGTCGCCGGACCTTCGGCGGCGTCCGCACCTTCCCTCTGCTGGGTCTCATGGGCTACGCCCTGGCCTACATCACGCAGGGCAGTGTGGCAGGCATGGGCATTGGCTTTTCAGTGGTGGCAGCCTTCATGCTGGTTTCCTACTGGTTCAAACAGCGCTACAGCAACCATCCGGGCATCACCACGGAGATCTCAGGCTTGGTGGTCTATCTCACGGGCTGCCTGGTGTACTTTGGCCATGTGTGGTTCGCCTGCACCCTCGTGGTGGCCAACCTTTTGCTGCTGGAGCTGAAGGATGCGCTGGAGGGCCTCACGGAGCGCATCAACGGCGAGGAGCTGGTGACCTTCGCCAAGTACCTGATGCTTACCGCCGTGATCCTGCCCCTGGTGCCCAACCGGGAGCTGGGCCCCTTCGCCATCAACCCCTTCAAGACCTGGATCGTGGTGGTGGCCGTGGGAGGTGTTTCCTACGGCTCCTACCTGATCCAGCGCTGGGCTCACGGGAGGGGCGGCGTCTTCCTGGCGGGTGTGCTGGGAGGCATCTACAGCTCCACCGTGACCACCGTGGTGCTCAGCCGGCAGGCGGCCAAGGCGAACCGGCCCCATGCCTACAGTGGCGCCATCCTGACGGCCTCGGGCCTCATGTACCTGCGCATCCTCGTGCTGGTGGGCGTGTTCAACCGGGAGTTGATGCGGGTGCTGATGAGCGGCTTCCTCCCGCTGGCGGTTGCGGCGTGCATCGCAGGCTGGATCTGGTCCCACCAGCCGGATCCCGATGGCCACGAAAGCGGCCAGGAACCCCGCATCCACAACCCCCTCCAGCTGAGGACAGCCTTCGGGTTCGCGATCGTGTTCATGGGGGTGCTGGTGCTCACCCGGCTTGCAGTGGCCCACCTCGGCCGCGGGGGCGTCTACGGGCTTGCGGCGCTCATGGGGGCGACCGATGTGGACCCCTTCATCATGGGGCTGACCCAGACCGCCGGGACTGCCACGCCCGTGGTGGTGGCGGCCCAGGCCATCGTGATCGCCACCGCCTTCAACAACCTGGCCAAGGGCGTTTACGCCTTCGTGCTGGCGGACCGGGCCACCGGCCGACGGGCCGCGCTGGGGCTGGGGCTGCTTGCGCTGGCAGGCTTCCTGCCGCTGCTCTGGCTGGGATGAGCGGGTGCCCATGCCGCGGATCCTGGTCATCGACGACAGCGCCTTGATGCGGGAGGTTCTGGGCCGGCACCTGGAGAAGGCGGGGTTTGACGTGGAGGCCTGGATGCCTGATTCGGTGTTCGAGGTCTCGGAGCGGCTCGCCGCAACCAAACCCGACCTCGTCCTTTGCGACTACCAGATGCCCGGCGTGAACGGCCTCAGCGTGGCGAAGATGGCCTTGAAGGCGGATCCAAGGCCCAAGGTGGTGGTTCTCACGGCCTTTCGGGATCCGGAGATCGAAGCGAACCTCAAAAAGTTCGGGGTGGCCCGGGTGCTGCACAAGCCCTTGAAGGCGGCACCGCTGATCGAGGCCCTGCAGGAAATCCTCCAAGCCTCTTCCGCCTGAGGGTCAGGAGGCTTCGGCCACCTTCCAGCGCTGCAGGGGGCGGGATTCCAGGTCCCAGACCTGCAATCCCCACGGGAGGCGCCGGACTCCCAGACGCTGGCGGATCAGGCTTCGGGCCGCGGTTTCATCCGGCGCCTCGATGGGGCCGTATTCCATGAAGTAGCCGGGGAGTTTGTAGGCGAAGGCGCGCATGGATCACCTCGTTCGCCTCTAGTTTCGCTTTGTTTTCGCCAAAAGCAAGGTGTGGCGAAAATTTTTGCAAAATGTCTAATTTCAGTAAATAGGAAAGGGGCCGGACATTGGCTGTCCGGCCCCTTTCGGCATTTCCAGGCGGTTCAGCTTCGGCGGCGCAGCACCGTCACACAGTTGGTGGCGGCGGAACCGCCCACGTTGAAGGTGACGCCCACCTGGGGAGCCTTGGCGGGGGCGGCGCCGATGGGATCACCCACCAGCTGCTTGTAGAGCAGGGCGTGCATGGAGGTGCCGGTGGCGCCCACGGGATGGCCCTTGGCCTTCAGGCCGCCGCTCAGGTTCACGGCGCAGCGGTCTTCGCGTCCGAAGCGGCCTGCCAGGTAGTCGTGGCCGGCCTGCCCATCCTTGGAAAGGCCCAGGGCTTCGGTGGTCAGCAACTGGTTGATGGTGAAGCAGTCATGGACCTCCGCCAGATCCACGTCGGCGATGGTGATGCCGGCTTCCGCGAAGGCGCGGCGCACGGCTTCCTTGCCGGCGATGAGCTCGTGCATGTTCTCTCGCTGGCTGAGGGCCATGCGTTCGTTCGTATGGCCGATGCCGGCGATCTCGACGGCCCGCTTGCCCTTGGCATCCTCGGTGCGCATGAGCACCACAGCCGCAGCGCCGTCGGTCACCAGGGAGCAGTCATGGAGTTTGAGGGGATCGGCGATGAGCGGATTCTTCTCGGGCGGCAGGGCCAGGATGGCTTCGGCGGTGGTGAGGCCCAGCTTGTCCGAGGGGCCGCCCTTGCCGAAGTGGGCCAGGGGATTGTCCAGGCCGTTCCGGTAGCAGAGGGCGCTCACGGTGGCCAGCATGCGGGCCAGGGCGTCACCGCCCAGTCCGTAGCGGGTGGCGTAGCCCTTGGCGTATTCGGCGAAAAGGCAGGGGAAGCTCAGGGCCCGGGCGCCTTCCTCGGGCCAGTAGGAGCAGGTGGCCAGGGCGTGGGTCACGCCCTTGGTGTCCAGCAGGTTCATCTTCTCGACACCCACCACCAGGGCCACCTTGGCGCGGCCCGCTTCCAGGGCATAGAGGGCGTCGTAGAGGGCCACGGATCCCGAGGCGCAGGCATCCTCGCAGCGGGTCATGGACTTGAAGCGCAGGCCCGCCGGATCGATCTCGGTGGCGAAGGCGGCCAGGTGCTCCTGGTTGGCGAAGAGGCCCGGGGCGCAGGAACCCACCCAGACGCCGTCCACCTCCTTGGCTTCCACACCGGCATCCGTCAGCGCGCCGCGGCCGGCTTCCACCAGCAGGTCGTAGAGGGAGGCGGTATCGGTGACCTCTCCCGTTTCCTTGTTCTTCTTGGCGAAGTTGCCGAACTTCGAGTTGTACGCACCGACAATGCTGACCTTGCTCATGGGATCTCCAAAGGTTGGGGACGACGCACCACCATGACACCAGGGTCACCAGGGGACACCAAGGACGGCGCTGGAATGCCTTCCCTGGCGAGCCTTGGTGTTCCTGGTGCCCCGGTGGTGTTCATCTTGCTTCAGTCAAGGTTCACGATCTTGCAGTCGTTGGTGACGACGATGGTGGCATCCGTCTTCTCCTGGATCCACTCGGGCGTGTAGGGCGCGAAGCACTCGCGCAGGAAGAACCGGTCGCCGACCACTTCGAAGAACCCGAGGTCCGTGACGACATAGTTCACTTCGCGGGCGGCGGTGAGGGGCAGGGTGCAGCGGCGCTTGAGGCGGCTGGTGCCGCTGGGCTCGAAGTGCAGGGTGGCGGCGATCACCACCCGGGCGCCCGTGGTCAGGTCCATGGCGCCGCCCATGCCGGGCACCATCTTGCCGGGGATCTTGTAGTTGGCCAGGTTGCCCTCCTGGTCCACCTCCAGCACGCCCAGCACGGTGTAATCCACATGCCCGCCCCGGATGATGCCGAAGCTGGTGGCGCTGTCGAAGTAGCAGCCGCCGGGCAGGATCGTGACGGGCGCGGAGCCCGCGTTGATGAGGTCCCAGTCCTCCTCCCCCTTGGCGGCGGCGGGGCCCAGGCCCATCATCCCGTTCTCGCTCTGGAGGATGATGGTCACGTCTTCGGGCACGTAGTTGGCCACCAGGGTGGGCAGGCCGATGCCGAGGTTCACCACATCGCCGGTCTTGAAGATGCGGGCGATGCGCTTGGCGATGATGTCCTTGTTGGCAACGTAGTCCATGGTTCCCCTCACCATTCCAGGCGTTCGGCCCTGACCAGGACATCCACGAAGATGCTGGGCGTATGGACCTCGTTGGGATCGAGTTCGCCGACCTCCACGATCTCTTCGGCCTCAGCGATGACCGTGGTCGCGGCCGTGGCCATGAGCGGGTTGAAGTTCCGCGCCGTGGCGGCGTAGACGAGGTTGCCGGCCTTGTCCGCCTTCCGGGCCTTGATGAAGGCCACGTCGGCCTTCAGGGGCAGCTCCAGCAGGTAGGGGCGGTTGTCCACCAGGATGCGGTTCTTCCCGGCTTCAACCTCGGTGCCGATGCCCGTGGGCGTGAGGAAGCCGCCCAGCCCCGCGCCTGCGGCGCGGATCCGCTCCGCCAGCGTGCCCTGGGGCACGAGCTCCACCTCGGTTTCGCCGGCGTTCATCTGGCGCTGGGTTTCCTGGTTCAGGCCGATGTGGCTGGTGACGATCTTCTTGAACTGGCGCTGGGCCACCAGATGTCCCACCCCGGTGATGCGGCCGCTCTTGAGATCGTGGGCCGCAGTGTCGTTGCAGATGAGGGTCAGTCGGCCGGTTCCCTTGGCCTTGAGGGCCTGGATCAGGGTGTGCGGGCTGCCGCAGGCCAGGAACCCGCCCACCATGAGCGCGTCCCCTTCCTGGACCTTGGCCGCGGCCTCCGCGGGCGTGAGGATGGGCTTCTCGATCATGGAACCTCCGGCGGGATCAGGCCCGGCCCTGGCGCTCGGCCAGGCGGTCGATGATGAAGGTGGCGACGTGCTCGGCATAGGTGCCCTGGCCGAAGCCTGCATCGAAGCCAAGCTCCACGGCCAGCTTGTTGCTGATGCGGGATCCTCCGGCGCAGACGATGAAGCGCTCCCGCAGGCCCCGGGCCTGGAGCAGTTCGATGAACTCCGTCATGTTCTGCACGTGCACATCCTTCTGGGTGACGATCTGGCTCACCAGGATGGCATCGGCGCCAACCTTCAGCGCGTAGTCGATCAGCTTCTCGTTGGGCACCTGGGCCCCCAGGTTGTGGGCCTCCACCTCCTGGTAGCGCTCCAGCCCGTAGTGGTGGTTGTAGCCCTTCATGTTCATGATGGCGTCGATACCCACGGTGTGCGCATCGAAGCCGGTGCAGGCGCCGACGATCACGACCTTGCGTCCCAGCTTCTCGCGGATGGCTTCGCAGGCCTCGTTCATGCTGTAGACCTTCTCGCCGGTGGCTTCCTCGATGTGGATCTCGTCGTAGTCCACCGAGACTTCTGTGCGTCCATAGGCCACGTAGAAGCTGAAGCCTTCGGACAGGGCCTGGGCATGCACGATCTCGGCGTGGCGGAACCCCAGCTTCTCCATGAAGAGGCGGGCGGCTTCGCGGCCTCGTGGGCCCACGGGAACGGGTAGGGTGAAGGAGAGCTGGACAGCCCCGTCGTTCAGGGTGTCGCCGTAGGGTCGGACAATGTGCGTCATCGTGGCCTCACAGTCCCAGTTCGCGGGTGAGGTACTGCTCGAAGGGGTTCCAGTAGCCGGCGGCTTTGGGGCGGAGGCCATCCAGACCCTTGCCCATGTCGCGGGGCCGCTTGATGTCGGCGAAGAGGCCCTGCTCGATGGCGTCCATGAGGCCTACGGCCTCGATGGATTCCAGGAACTGGACGGTCTCCTCCAGCACCTGGTGGGCCCGCTGCACGATGCGGCCGCCGGGCTTGAAGGCGATCTCCTCGCCCAGGTCCGCCATGTTGTTCATGACGTACTTGGCATTCTCCAGGGCCAGGAAGCGGTCCTGCATGAAGGGGGTGTGGATGGCTTCCGTGAGCATGCCCAGCAGGTGGATGCCCTGGCCGGTCATCTGGGAAACGAAGTTGAAAAGGGCATCCTGAACATGGCCCCGGAAGATGTCGCCGGTCATGAACTTGGTGGGCGGCATGTACTTCAGCGGCGCCTCGGGGAAGATCTCCCGGGCCATCTGCGCCTGGGCCAGCTCCCGGAGGAAGCCGTTGGGGATGGTGGGATCCATCTCGAAGGCGTGGCCCAGGCCCATCTGCCAGGGAGCCAGCCCGGCGATGGTGGCGAAGCGCTCGTTCAGGAACTGGCTGGCCAGCACCGTGTAGGCCTTTTCCACCGCATCAGAGGTGGTCAGGTAGTTGTCCTCGCCGGTGTTGATGATGACGCCCGCGAAGGCGTTGATCATGCGGCTGAACTTCTGGTCCACGAAGGTGCGGTACATGTTGATGTCGCGGAAGAGGATTCCGTACATCGAGTCGTTCAGCATCATGTCGAGGCGCTCCAGCGCCCCCATGGCCGCGATCTCGGGCATGCAGAGGCCCGAGGCGTAGTTGGTGAGGTAGATGTAGCGCTGCTGCTTGTCCACCACCTCGTCGAGGGCCGCGCGCATGATGCGGAAGTTCTCCTGGGTGGCGTAGGTTCCGCCGAAGCCTTCCGTTGTGGCGCCGTAGGGCACGTAGTCCAGTAGAGACTGGGCCGTGGTGCGGATCACCGCGACCACGTCGGCGCCCTGCTCGGCGGCGGCCTTGGCCTGCTTCAC
This sequence comes from Acidobacteria bacterium ADurb.Bin340, assembly GCA_002068835.1. Taxonomy (GTDB): domain Bacteria; phylum Acidobacteriota; class Holophagae; order Holophagales; family Holophagaceae; genus MWBB01. The sequence continues at coordinate 16,974 of MWBB01000011.1, forward strand.
ATCCTCGTGGATGTTGCCCGTGGCCACGATGACGTAGAGCAGCGGCTTGTGGTTGCGGTCGTGGTACTTGGCGAGCTTGGCTTCCCGGTGGCTGCGGTTGCCCTTCACGCGGGCCGCGAAGGCGCCCACCAGCTGCTTGGCGCGCGCCTCCAGGGCTTCCGGATCCCCCATGGGCAGGTTGTCCACGCGGAAGCCTTCGGCGATGCGTCGGTTGAGGCCCTGCACATCCTCGCCGGTCCGCACCAGGGCGTTCACGTAGTACTTCAGGGCGCCTTCCTCCAGGCGGTCCTTCAGCTGATCCACCACCAGGTTCGGGACGGGCACGCCATCGGCATCGGCGCCATCCACGCCAGCCAGGCGGAGGGTGGCCCGCTCCACCGTGACAGTGGTGTGGGCGTCGATGAAGCGCTGGACGGGCGAGACGATCTGCTCGGCCAGCTTGCGGGCCCGGGCGATGCGCTCGGGCGGCAGCCCCAGTTTCGGTTCCATGGTTCCTCCTGAGATCAGTTCGTTTCGTTCAAGAAGGCTGCGGCGCGCCGGGCAAGGGTTGCGGGCAGACCCAGCCGCTCGGCCACCACGAGGGCGTCGGAACGAGTGTCCCCGGCGGCATCGGGTTCGAGGCTGAAGCGCATGGCATGGTCGATCTGCCGGATGCGCTCGGCCAGGGTGGTGCCTGGCGCTTCAAGGGCGGCGAGACGGGCGCGATCGAGCCCGCCCATCCGGAGGTAGCGAACGCCCGGCAGGCGCCGGATGCCCCGGAAATGGGTGGAGAAGGCCGCCACCACCGAGGGCCGCGCGGCCAGGTCCTCCAGGATGGCGGAGACCAGGGCCTCGGCTTCCTGGGAGCTGGTGGTTCGGGCGAATTCGTCAAAGAGCAGGAGGGTGTCCTGCTCCAGATCCCCCCAGGCTTCCGTGAATTGCCGGATCTCGAAGCCGAAGCCGGAGAGGCCCCGGGCCTCCTCGCGGCTGCGCCCTTCACCCATGTAGTGGAAGTGGCGGAAGACACGGGTTTTGAAACGGCGGGCCGGGACGTACAGACCCATCTGGGCCGCCAGCTGGAGGAAGGCCAGGGTCTTCAGCACCACTGTCTTGCCGCCCATGTTGGACCCGAAGAGCACCGTGGCGCCCTGGTCGAAGATCGCTTCGAGGGGCGTGTAGGGTGTGCCGAGCTCGCCGCAGAGTGCTTCGCAGGGCAGGTGGCGCCCGCCCTCGATGACGATGGAGGCAGAGGCCAATCCCGGCCGGACGAGGTTCGCTTCGAGGGCGAGACGGGCGCCCGCCAGCGCCAAGTCGAAGGCTTCGATGGCCTGGGCCTGCTGCTGCAAGGCGGGCAGGGCTTCACGAAGCGGAGCCGAGAGCTGGGCGAGGACCTCGGTTTCCAGGGCCCGCTCCCGGGCCAGCAGCTCCTCGCGGTGTCCTGCGAGGCGGAGTTCCTCGGTGGTGGCCCGGGGGCGCAGGCAGACCTGGGTTTCGTCGTAGGGTTCCACTTCCAGCAGCGCTCGGGCCGCTTCCGGATCGCCCAGGCGCGTGCGGGGCAGGAGCACGAAGGCCCGCCCTTCGAACGTGAAGCCCCAGCGAGCCATGCAGTGGGCTTCGGCCTGGGCTCGAAGGGCCTGGAGGCCCGTGTCGACCGCTCGCAGGGAGCGGCGCGTCTCAGCCAATTCCGGCAGGTAGGCATCGGCGATGTAGAAGGATTCCTCGCTCTGGCGACCCTGGTTCAGTCGGCCTTCCAGGCTGGGATCCAGGTAGGTCAGGCCGAAGGCCTGGCGCAGGCCCTCGGTGAGCCGATCCAGCAGGCAGCGGTGGTTGAACAGGAACTTCTTGAACTGGAAGATCTCCACCTCGTCGTAGAGGCTCTGGGGCGTCTCCGGGAAACGGGGCAGGCGCTTGAGGTGGTGGGTCAGGCGATCCCGGCGGATGGGATCCGATTCCAGGTCCGCCAGCAGCGCCCGGGCGTGGTCCGTGAGGTCGTAGAGGCGTTCCAGCGCTGCGCGATCGGTGATGGGAACCCGCCGGACCTTGGCGGCGCGGCCATAAGGCGTCTCCGGCTGGAAGCGGGCCCACAGGGCATCCACCTCGGCGTAGGCCCACATCGCGGGGCTCATGCGGCCACCCGGCAGGGATCCGGCAGGAGGCGGGCGGCCACGGCGGGGCCTACCGCGCGATGGAAGGCCTCCGGGGGGACATCCCGGAGGGCGGCGCTGATGCCCATCAGGGGAAAGCCGCGGCGAACGGAGCAGGGGACCCGCTCCAGAAGCCTCAGAAGTTCGACGGGCTCCAGGAAGACCTTGGTGAAGTCCTCCAGGGAAAGGGCGCTGAGATCGTGGGGCAGGCCCCCGCGGGACTCTGGTGTGAGGGGGCCTTCCAGGCGATGGACCGATGGATCGGGCTCGGGGGCCACCGGCAGATCCGCCAGGGCCACCAGGGCCTTGAGTCGATCCGAAACCCGCACCAGGTTGGCGGGGTCGACCCGGGCCGTGAAGACGAACTGGACCTCTCCCAGAGCGCTCACCTGGGTGATGCGGTTGACGGCGCCGTCCACCAGGGCGGTGCGGGCCCAGCCTTCGGATCGGGCTTGTTCCAGCACCTGGGCCAGGGCGCTGAAATGCTCGGCGCCCGCCAGGGTCACCTCTCCGCCGCGCACCACGCGGCCCAGGAGGGAGCGGCCCAGGACGGTGCGGCCCGGCAGGGCTTCCAGGACTTCCAGGCGCGCCGAGGCGGCCCGGGCGAAGCTGTCCGTAGTCAGGACCAGGTCGCCGGGTTCCACGTGCAGGGCGGCGGCCCGTCCGGCCTCCTGGGCCTTGAGGCGGCCGTCCACGCCGATGGTCGCGATCAGGACCGGGCCGCAGAGGCGCGCGAGGGGCAGGAGGGTGGCCAGGAAGGTGGTCTTGCCGGACCCCTTCTCGAATCCCGTCACCGCAGTGACTTTTCCCTCCATGCCTCCCTGATCCGCCACGGCCCCCTCAGTGCTTCCGCTGCTGGCGGGAAAGCCCGGCGGGCTCCAGGCAGAGCCGATCGCCGGAAAGCAGGGTGGCCACGCCATCCTTGGCGCGGTAGCGGGCGTCGTCCCCGGCTTCCCTGGTGGCTGCGTGGGTCATGACCGGGACTTCCGGCCAGGTGTAGGTGGTGATCACGCCTTCGTAGTTGCGCAGGATGGCCCGGCCATCGCCCAGGGAGATGAGGTAGTTGGGCATCACGGGGATCTTGCCGCCGCCGCCGGGGGCATCCACCACGAAGGTGGGCACGGCCATGCCCGTGGTGTGGCCGCGCAGGCTCTCGATGATCTCGATGCCCTTGGCCACGCTGGTGCGGAAGTGGCTGATGCCGAGGCTGAGGTCGCACTGGTAGATGTAGTAGGGCTTCACCCGGACGGTCAGCAGCTTGTGCACGAGCTTCTTCATCACGACCGGATCATCGTTGATGCCCCGCAGCAGCACACTCTGGTTGCCGAGCTGGATGCCGGCGTTGGCCAGCCGGGCACAGGCTTCGCGGGCTTCCGCGGTGATCTCCTTCGGATGGTTGAAATGCGTGTTCACGTAGACCGGGTGGTACTTCTGGAGCATTCCGCAGAGCTCGGGCGTGATGCGCTGGGGCATCACCACGGGAGTGCGGGTGCCGAAACGGATGATCTCCACGTGGGGGATGGCCCGCAGGCGCTTGAGGATCGATTCCAGGTGGTCGTCGGGCAGCACGAAGGGATCGCCGCCGCTGATGAGGACATCCCGCACCTCGGGATGGGCGGCAATGTAGTCGATGGCCTTCTGGACGTTCTCCTCGGGCATGTGGACATCGGTGTCGCCCACGAGGCGGCGCCGCGTGCAGTGGCGGCAGTTCATGCTGCAGATGTTGGTGACCAGCAGCAGCACTCGGTCCGGGTAGCGGTGGGTGAGGCCCGGCACAGGGCTGTCCACATCCTCGTGGAGGGGATCCGCCAGATCGGAGAGATCATCGTGCAGTTCCGCCAGGCGGGGCACGGACTGCATGCGCACGGGGCAGTTGGGATCCTCCCGATCCATCAGCGCCGCGTAGTAGGGCGTGATCTCCATGGTGAACTTGGAGAGGCACCGCTGCAGGTTCTGGCGCTCCTCCTCCGTGAGCGTGAGGACCTTCTCCAGGGTGGCGATGTCCCGGATGGCGTTCTTGAGCTGCCACCGGTGGTCGTTCCATTCGGCTTCGGTCACATCCTTGAAGAGGGGGATGCTGCGCCAGTCAACGGTGTTGTAGTTCATCGTGTTCCTCACTGGGCTTTGCGGAGCTTGAGCATGGCGCGCACATCGTCGGGGCGGGCCAGTTCGCGGCCGCAATCCCGGGCGATGCGGGCGGCGCGCTCCACGAGTTCGGCGTTGCTCTTCGCCAGCCGCCCCTTGCTGTAGTAGATGTTGTCCTCGAAACCCACGCGGATGTTTCCGCCCAGGGCCAGGGTCCCGTAGATGCTGTCCACATTGGCCTTGCCGCCGATGCCGAAGGCCGTGAAGTGGGCCCCCTTGGGCAGCTTGCGCACCAGGAATTCCAGCACGTCCACCTCATACTTCGCGGCGCCGGGCACATTGAGCACCAGGCCGTAGTGGAAGGGCTCCTCCAGCAGGCCTTCCTTGATGAGGATGTGGCTGGCGTAGACGTGGCCCAGGTCGAAGCATTCCAGGGTGGGCCGCACGCCGCGTTCCTTCATCTCCCTGGCGAACTGGCGCATGATCGGCAGGGTGTTGACGATGTACTCGTCGCCGAAGTTCACGGTGCCGCAGTCCAGGCTGGCCATCTCCGGGTTGAGGGTCACGGGCTGGAGGCGCTCTTCGGGCGTCATCCAGGCTGCGCCGCCGGTGGTCACCTCCACCACGAGGTCGCACTTGGAGCGCACCAGATCGATGGCCTTCTTGAAGATCGCCACATCCTGGGTGGGAGTGCCGTCCTCCTGGCGCACATGGAGATGCACCACGGAGGCGCCGGCTTCCCAGGCCTCGAAAGCGCTCTGGGCGAGTTCTTCCGGCGTGACCGGCAGGGCCGGCTGCATCTCTTTGGTGGTTTCGGCGCCGGTGATGGCGCAGGTGATGATGACCTTGTTGTCCATCTCGACCTCCGTGGAAGGGCGCGGCCATCGCGCGTTCGGGGAGTGCTCTTGACGTGTTCTACGGCCACGCGGGCGACGCGGGTGGGATCACGGCCGGTCTTAAGGGCCGCGCGCGGGGCGCTAGACGTACCGCTCTTCGAAGAGCTTGCGGAGCTTGGGGTTCTCCCGCAGCTCCCAGAGGGTGATCTCCGCGTGATCCTTCGTGTAGCCGTTGCCCACGATCATGGTCACGTCCTTGCCCACGCCTTCGGCTCCCAGGGCGGCCTTGCCGAAGTGGGTGGCCATGCTGAAGAAGTAGACGATGCCTTCCTGGCGGCAGGGCAGGATGGTGCTCATTTCCGTGTTCTGAACGTTCACGCAGTTCACGACGATGTCGTACTCGCGGCCGTGATTGGCCTCCAGCACCGCGTTCAGGAAAGGCACAGGCCTGGTGGCGTCCGCCACCACCACCGTGTGGCAGACCCCAAGGTCGTCGAGGGTCTGCTTGTCCTCGGCCAGGTAGACATTCCCCACCACGCGGCCCGTGGGGCCCACGCGCTTCATGGCCTCGTAGGCCACCAGCATGCCGCTCTTGCCGCCTGCGCCGAGGATCAGCACGCTCTGGCCGGGCTTCACCAGCTTGGCGGCCTGGGCCGGAGCGCCCGCCACGTCCAGGGCCGCCAGAGCCAGGCCCTCGTCCATGTCGGCAGGCAGCTTGGCGTAGAGCCCGCTTTCGAAGAGCACCGCCTGGGCCTTCACCTCCACCCGGTCGATGTCGGGATGGATCTTCAGGATCTTCTCGATCTTCAGGGGCGTGAGGGAGAGGGAAACCAGGGAGGCGATCTTGTCGCCGGGCTTGAGGTCGTGGTCCTTGAGGGCGCTGCCCACCTTCGCCACGGTGCCGATGAACATGCCGCCGGACCCCGTGACGGGGTTCTGCATCTTGCCCTTCTGGCCCACGATCTCCAGGATCTTGGCCTCGATCTTCGCCAGGTCGTGGCCCGCCTCGGTTTCGATCTGGGTGAAACTGGCGGAGTCGATGTTCAGGGCCGCCACGTCCACCAGGATCTCGTTGTCCCGGAGGGTGGAGAAATCGTTGTCCAGGCGCAGGGCCGGCTGGGGAAGCACCCCGGCCGGTTCGAGGACGCGGTGGGATCCATATTTGCAGCCCATGGTCATGAGGTCCTCCATCGGCCCGGCCCCGGGGGCGTCGGGCCCTTCGTCAGGGTCCTGTGACACTAGCATGCAAATTCGATGCAACCGATCACAAAACAAGGGTTATGAATTAGGGTTAGAAGCCCGGAAGGCTCGCGGGAACCGGGAGGGGGCACCGGGAACCGACCCACGGTCAGGATGTGGTGGAAGCTATGGCCCTTGTGGCCTTTTGGAGGGGAGGCGCGTTCCCGCCGGGGCCGACACGGTAAACCTCGCAAAACGATGGCTTGAGAAATGATTAAATCATTGAAAGGCGCCACATCAGAATGGCGCCCGCAGCGGCCACATTGAGGGAATCCATCCCGCGCGCCATGGGGATCTGGGCGAGAAGGTCGCAGCGCTCCAGCCAGGCCTGCTCCAGACCTTCGCCTTCCGGGCCCAGCACCAGCGCGGTGCGCGGAGCCGGGATCCAGCGACGGGCATCGAGGGCGCCAGGGGCAAGGGCGGCGCCGACCACTTCGCCTCCTGCGCTGCGCCAGGCTTCCAGCAGCGTTTCGGGCGTTTCGCTGCGCCATACGGGCAGACGCCAGGCTGCACCCATGCTCACGCGCACCGTGCGCCGGTCGAAGGCGCCAGGTCCCCTGCCAAGGAGGACGCCTTCCATCCCCAGGGCCGCAGCGGATCGCAGCAGCAGGCCGAGGTTGTCCACCTGGTCCACCCGGGGCAGCACCAGCAGGCGCTGGGCTTTGGTCAGGGCCCCGGGATCCGGGGGCGGCGGCACGGAAACGGCGCAGAGCAACCCCCGATTGAAGGTGAAGTTCGCCAGTCCGGAAATGGCCTCGGCGCTGGCGGCGAGGGCGGGAATGCCCTCCGGGAGGTCCAGGGTGGCCAGGGCCCCCGGGGTGCCCAGGACGGATCGGACGATCAGGTGCCCCGCCCGGTGGGCCGCCAGAGCCTCCTGCACCAGCAGGCGCCCTTCGCAGACGAAGCAGGGACCATGGAGGGGATGCAGGGTGGTGCCGGCCCCGAAAAGGGCGCGGAACGGCTGGGCGTCGGGGTGTTCCAGAAGGTCCATGTCCCCAGCGTACCGGAGGCCCTTCGGGACGCGGCCGGGAGAAATGCGCTGCTTCAGGCGTCCAGCACGTCCCGCACCCGGCGCAGGAGGGTTGCCGGGCGCACGGGCTTGAGCACCAGGGCGGATCCCGGGGGCAGGGCTCCCCGGTGTTCGATGATGTCGGCGGTGTAGCCGCTGATGAAAAGCACCCTGGTCTGGGGCGCCCGGGCCTGGACGGCCACCTGGAGGGCTCGTCCGTTCATGCGGGGCATGATCACGTCCGTCAGCAGCAGGTCGAAGGCTGCCCCATCCTCCTGCAGCTTCAGGGCCTCCAGGCCGTCTGCGGCCTCCATCACCCGATAGCCCGCCTCTCGGAGGACCGCGGCCATGAGCGATCGCACTGGGGCTTCATCCTCCACCAGGAGGATGGATTCCTGGCCTCCGGGGGCCTGGTCCAGTCGGCCATCCTCCGTATCCTCCAGGAAGGCGGTGGCGGGCAGGGCAGGCAGGAAAAGGTGGAAGGTGGAACCGACCCCCGGTTCGCTCTCCACGGTGACCACGCCGCCATGCTGGCGGATGATGCCGTAGGCCACGGAAAGGCCCAGGCCCGTGCCCTTGCCCACCTCCTTGGTGGTGTAGAACGGCTCGAAGATCCGGGGGCGCACCGATGGCGGGATGCCGGTGCCCGTGTCCTTCACCGAGATCACGGCCGCCGGACCTTCGAAGGATCCCTGGGGCGCCGCCGGGAGGCATCGGGTTTCCAGGGTCAGGCGACCCCCATCGGGCATCGCATCCCGGGCATTGGTGCAGAGGTTGACCACCACCTGCTCCAGGTGGGCAAGGTCCCCCATGACGCGGACGCCAGAGCCGCCCAGTTGGACTTCGAGGGTGATGTCCTCGCCGATGAGGCGACGCACGATCTTCTCCACGCCCTGGGCGATGGCATCCAGGGGCAGGGGTTTCGACTCCAGCACCCCCTTGCGGCTGAAGGCCAGCAGGCTGCGGATGAGGTGGGCCCCGCGCTCCGAGGCCCCCAGGATCTGGTCCACGTGGGCCTTCGCGGCATCCCCTTCCAGCTTCATCTGAAGCAGGCTGGCGTAGCCCATGATGGCGGTCAGGATGTTGTTGAAGTCGTGGGCGACCCCGCCCGCCAGATGCCCCACGGCTTCCATCTTCTGGGACTGGAGAAGCTGGGCCTGAAGGCTGCGGTGCCGCTCCTCCACCTGCACGCGCCGGTAGACATTCAGCGCCACGGCCGCCAGGCCCCCCAGCAGGAGCAGGAAGAGTCCGGCGGTGGTGAGGGCGAGATCCCGGTGGGTCTGCAGGAAGGAGGTGGGCCGGTGAATGATGGTGGCCCCTGGTGGGAGGTCCCGTTCCGAGAGGCCGAACCGCAGGAGCTCCGCATGATCGAAGCCCAGAAGGCCCTGGGCCTCCGTCTGCACGGGCAGGCTGGCGGCGTTTTCGCCCGCCAGGATCCTCAGGGCCAGATCGGCCGCCCGGCGTCCATGGACCTTGCCGTCCGTCAGCACGCCTCCCACGATGCCGTGGCCCAATCGCTCGCCGTGGAGGCCGTACACGGGGACCTGGGCGTGCTGGCGGAGGAAGCGGGTGAATGCTTCGTGGTTAACCACCCGGCCCTGGCCATCCAGGCTGTAGGAGAGGCCCAGCACCAGGCTGTCTGCTGGAAGGCTCCGGAGTTGGTGGCCCAGGCGGTCCAGGTCGGGTTCGGAAAGGAACTGCAACTGGACGCGGCCCGCCAGGGAGGCGAGCTGGCCCTCGACTTCCCGCCGGCTTTCCTGGCCGGTGAGGGTGTGGTCATGGATCACAACCACCCGGCGGGTGCGGGGATGGAGACGCAGGGCGATCTCCAGGGTTCGGGCGGCCTCCAGCCGCTGGGCGATGCCGGTGATGCCCGTGTGGCCCGCCAGCAGTTCGGGACCGTAGCCATCGATCCCCATGAAGACGATGGGGACTCCGGGAAACAGATCGTCGCGGTAGCGCAGGGCGAAGACCAGCGCGGGATTGTCGGCAGCCACCACCAGGCGGAACGGAGTGGTTCCGTACTTGGCCCGGAGCAGGTCCCGGAGGGCGGGGAAGTGTTCCAGTCCGGGATGGTGCTTGGCATCCAGATGCTCCACCCGGGTCTGGAGGTCCGGGCGGGCCTTCTGGAGGGTTTCGAGGAAACCTTCCCCTTCGTGGTCCGACCAGGAATAGCCCGGGTGGTAGGCATTGAGCAGGAGGATCGAGGGATCCCGCTCCAGGGGGCGCACCAGGGGCGGCGCAGGCGGCGGAGGCGGCAGGGACGTTCGGTGGACCTGCGTTGCGAGGCGCCAGCCCAGCCCCAGGAAGGCCGCCACGGCCGCCACGCCCAGGGCGGTGGACCAGGGAGAGCCCCCAAACAGGGCGTGGTAGATCCAGGAAAGACGCTTCACGAACAGGGGCCCTCGTCCCGCAGATCGGGCGGCCCCGGGCCGGACTTGAAAACGGAGGGGCTCAGGCGCCCCGCAGGCTACGGGCGTGGGTCTGGGCCTCGGGGCTGTCCGGGTGCCCCGATAGCAGGCGGGCCAGCTCCCGGATCCGGGCATCGCCTTCCTGCCAGGCCAGTCCGCTGCGGGTGCGGCCCTCGCGGGTCTCCTTGGCCAGGCGGCCGTGGTGATCGGCCCGGGCGGCCACCTGGGCCAGATGGGTGACGGCCAGCACCTGGTGGCGCTTCCCCAGCTCCTGGATGGCGGCGCCCACGGCCAGGGCCGTTTCGCCGCCGATGCCGGCGTCCACCTCGTCCAGCACCAGCGTCAGGCCGTCCTCGGCCTGGGGGGAAAGGGCCATGCCTGCGCCCTGGAGGGCCAGCATGAGGCGGCTCAGCTCGCCGCCGGAGGCGATCTTGGCCAGGGGGCGGAACCCTTCGCCCGGATTGGGCTCGATCCAGAAGGCCAGACTGGAGTAGCCGGAGGCGCTCACCCGCACGGGGCGTCCCTGGTGCAGGGCAGGGCTGGCGGGGTCTTCCGCGATGCCGAGGCGGGCCTGGAGGCGCGCACCCCCCATGCCCAGGGCCTTGAGGCGGTGGTGGACCTCCCGTTCCAGGGCCGGGAGCTGGCTGGAACGCCGGGCGTGCAGGGCGTCCGCGGCGGACAGGTAGGCCGCGGCGGTGGCTGCCAGGCGGGCTTCCAGTTCTGCCAGGGAACGGTCGCCCTCCAGGAGATCCCGCTGCTCGGCTTTCAGTTCGCCATGAACCCGCGCCAGTTCATCGGGCTCGCACCGGTGGCGACGGGCCAGCCGCTCGTAGCGGGCCAGCAGGGTTTCCACCGTTTCCAGCCGGTCCACGCCTTCCCGGCTCCAGCGATGGGCCTGGTCCTGGGCCACCGCCGTCAGATCCTCGGCTTCCAGCAGCAGGGATCGCAGGCGATCCGCATCCTGGTGGGCTTCAGGCAGGATGCCCACCACCCGCGCCAGGGCCCGCTGGGCGGCCTCGAGGCCCGGGAGCGCCTGTCCGAAGCCTTCGGCGGCCTCCCGCCATGCGGTTTCCAGGAGGGCGGCGTGGCGCAGGGGTTCACGCTCGGCCCGGAGCTGGGCCCAGGCACCGGGTTTGGGGTCCAGCTTGTCCAGATCCGCCATGTGCTCCGCCAGGGCCTCAAGCCGGGATTCCCGGGCCTGCTCGCTGCGCCTGCGGGCCTTCAGGGCGCCTTCGGCGCCGCGCAGCGCCTCGGCTTCCGCTCCCAGGTCGGCCTCCAGTCCCAGCACTTCATCCAGCAGGCTCAGGTGCCGTTCCTCGGCCATGAGGCTCTGGTGATCGTGCTGGCTGGTGAGTCGCATCCAGAGTCTTCCCGCTTCCCGTAGGTCCCCCAGGGCGCAGGCGGCCCCGTTGATCCAGGCCCGGCTGCGCCCCGCAGCGCTGACCTCGCGGCGGAGGACCACGGGCTGCTCCCCGGGGAGCCCCCGGGCCTCCAGGAACAGGGTCCAGGCCTCGAAACGGCCTTCGATCACGCCTTCCACCACGGCCCGGTCGGTTCCGGTCCGAACCAGTTCGCTGTCGCCGCGGGCTCCCACCAGCAGGGCCAGGGCATCCACCAGCAGGGATTTCCCGGCTCCCGTTTCGCCTGTCAGCACCGTGAACCCGCCCCGCAGGGCAAGGGCCAGGTCCTCCACCAGGGCCAGGTTCTGGATGCG
>MWBB01000012.1 GCA_002068835.1 Acidobacteria bacterium ADurb.Bin340
CAGGAACTGCTGGGCCGTTGATTCTTCCTAGGGATGGTATTCGTAGCGCATGGCCCGGATGATCACTTCGCTTTTGAGCTGGTATCGCTTCAAATCTTCATCGATTGACAGATCCTGGAACAGGATCTGCATCTCCGTCATGGTTCCAGACGTGTCGCGGTAGTACCACATCACGCTTCCGTCCTGGATCCATGCGTTCTCGCGGTCCTTTTTTCGCTGGGACAGCGCCTTCTTGATCCATCCGCTGCTTGATACTCCGTCCTTCCCGAAGTTGCCATCCACCAGATGGTCCTCATTCCAAAATTTGATCTGGAGGGCGGGCTGGACGAACTGGCCAACCTTGAGCGCGTTCGGATCCCCGAGTTCGCCTTCCCGCTGGGTGATGCCCAGGGCCTTTTCGTAGAAAGCGACCACGTCCTCGATGGGGGCCTTGACCGTGTAGGTCCGGAGGGCTCCCTTCAGCAGCCCCTCTCCGAGGGGCGGCTTCTCCTCCTTCTGCAGGGTCATGCCCGGGTAGAGAGGGATCTTTTCCAGGGAGCCGGGGAGTTCCGCCCGAAGGGGCAGGACCACGAGGAGGCCCAGGGGCAGGATCGTGCGAGTGAGGCGTGGGCTCTTGATCATGGACAGCTCCGGGATGCCGCAGGGGCATCGGTGGTTGGGGTGGGGTGCTGGGAACCCGACCATCCTAACGCTGCCGAACGCAACAGCCTCCCGGCGCGGGATGGCCGGAGGGCTGGGAGCTTTCCGGGGGTGGGGGCCGCCGCTATCCGACCAGGGTGCCCACCACCTCGCCCTTCACGGCGCGGAGCAGGTTGCCGGGCTGGTTCATGTCGAAGACCAGGATGGGGAGCTTGTTCTCCATGCACAGGGCGATGGCGGCAGCATCCATGACCTTCAGGCCCTTCTCCAGAACCTCCTGGTAGCTGATGCGGTCGAACTTGGTGGCCTGCGGGTCCTTCCGGGGATCCGCGGAGTAGATGCCATCCACATTGGTGGCCTTCATGACCACCTGGGCGCAGATCTCGCTGGCGCGCAGGGCGGCGGCGGTGTCGGTGCTGAAGTAGGGATTGCCGGTCCCGGCGCCGAAGATGATCACGCGGCCCTTTTCCAGGTGGCGCACGGCCCGGCGCCGGATGTAGCTCTCGGCCACCTTGGGCATCTCGATGCCGCTCATGACCCGGGTCTGGATGCCCTTCTGCTCGAGGCCGTCCTGCAGGGCCAGGGCATTGATCAGGGTGGCCAGCATCCCCATGTGGTCCCCCGTGACGCGGTCCATGCCCTGGGTGGCTCCCGCGACGCCCCGGAAGATGTTGCCGCCGCCGATGACCAGTCCCACTTCCACATTCATTTCCCGGATGGCCTTCACCTGATCCGCGATGGAAACGACTACGGCGGGATCGATGCCGTGCTGCTGGCGGCCCATCAGGGCTTCGCCGGAAAGCTTCAGGAGGATGCGTCGGTAGGGCATGGGTGGGTCCAAAAAAAGGCCCCGGAGGACCGGGGCGGAAAACATGGGATCAGGCGGCGTTGCCTCCATCCCCCACCGGGGCGGCCTGGGGCAGCATCCGGTGCAGGCTGGCCTGGATGTGTTCGTTGATGCGGTGTTCGCATGCCAGCACGGCGGCCCGGATGCCGCTGGCCACAGCCCGGCCGTCGCTGCGGCCATGGCCGATGATGGAAACGCCCTGGATGCCCAGCAGCGGTGCGCCGCCGTACTCCGCGTAATCCAGCTTCTTCACGAAGCGCCGCATGGCGGATTTCGCCAGCAGGCCTCCCAGCCGGGACAGCCAGCCGGACATGATGCTGTCCTTCAGTCCGTGGAGGATGCCTTCGGCCAGGGCTTCGGCGGACTTCAGCAGGGCGTTGCCCACGAAGCCATCGCAGGCCACCACATCGAAGTTGCCATTCCAGATGTCACGGCCTTCGGCGTTGCCGCCGAAGTTGATGTCCAGCTCCCGGAGGGCCTGGGAGGTGGCGCGGGTCAGTTCCGTGCCTTTGCCGTCCTCTTCGCCCACGCTGAGCACCCCGATGCGCGGCCGGGCCACGCCCAGGACCTCCTCGGCATAGACGGCGCCCATGAGGGCGAACTGGGCCACATGCTCGGGCTTGGAATCCACATTGGCGCCCACATCCAGCAGGACCGTGGGGCGGCCCTGGGTGTTGGGCATCACGGAGGCCAGGCAGGGCCGGTCCACCCCGTCGAGGGTGCCGATCACCAGCTTGGAGGCCACCATGGCGGCGCCGGTGTGGCCCATGCTGACCACGCCATCGGCCAGCCCATCCTTGACCAGCTGGGCGGCCATCCGGATGGAACTGTCCTTCTTGTCCTTGAGGATGCAGGTCGCCTTGTCCTCCATGGTCACCACGGAGGGGGCGTGGAGCACCTCGAAGCGCTCCGCCATGTCACCGATGAGCCCGTAGTGCTTGAACAGCGGGCGCATGCGGGACTCGTCCCCCACCAGGATCAGATGGAGGTCCGCGTGGCGCTGAAGCGCAGCTGCAGCGCCTTCGAGGGTCGCGTGGGGGGCATGGTCACCCCCCATCACATCCAAGGCGATTCGGTAGACCGCAGGCGCGTCCACCTGGAAGCCTCTAGAGGGCCTGCGCGGTGCGGACGGCCTGCTTGCCGCGGTAGTGGCCGCACTTGGGGCACACGCGGTGGGGCATCTTGGGCTCGCCGCAGTTGGGGCAGGTGCTGAAGCTCATGGTGTCGAGGGCGTCGTGGGCGCGCCGGCGATCACGACGAGCCTTGGAGTGGCGGCGCTTGGGATTCGGCATGGGAGGCTCCTGGTGCTCGAAAAGGTGCGGGGTTCAGGGTTCCAGGTTCAGGTTCAGCCCGGAAAGAGCCTTGGCGAGGGCGCCCGGCTCCTTGCGGGAAGGGGGTGGACAGGAACAGCGGCCCTTGTTCCAGTTTTTACCACACTGGGGGCAGAGGCCCTGGCAGTCCTCGTGGCAGAGAGGGTGCATGGGGACCTGGAGTTCCACCTGTTCCCGCACCAGAGCCAGCTCGTCCAGCTCGGATTCGGGCAGGTAGACCACATCCAGATCCTGGCTCCCCAGGGTGTGGGATCCCCGGGCCACCAGATCGGCATCCTTGCTCCCCAGATACTGGCTGCGGAAGGACAAGGGACGGTCGAAGGGCTCGAGGCAGCGACTGCAGGTGCCTTCCCAGATCGCCTGACCGGAGACTTCCACGTACACATCCGGATCGGAAGGCAGCAGGAAAAGGCTCCAGGCCAAGTCCCGCAGACCATCCGGGCCCTCCAGGGGGAGGACCGCTTCGGTCCCCTGGGAGCGCAGACCGCCCGGGGGGAGCTTGGCAAGGTCGATGATCACTTGGCGGGGCCCTCCGCAGGCGCCGGGGTGCCACTGGAGGCTGGGGCCTGGCCCGTGTCGATGGCCTTGCCGGCCTCCTTCACGATGGGCGGGAACTCCTCGGCATTGTCGGGGTCGCCGCCGCATTTGAGCATGTAGGTGCCCCGGCTGGAGGAACCCTCGTAGGGGTTGCCCCAGGGATCGTTGGGACTCAGGTTCGCGGGGATCAAGCTTTCCTTCACCAGGGGACTGTTGGGCTCGACCATCGCCTGGAAGGTGGCCAGCTCCGGGAAATGGCCCCGGTTGGGCTTCAGATAGTACTGGTCCAGGCCGGCGGCTACCGTGCGAAGGGTGTCGATGGCCTTCAGGTGGCGAGCCTGGGCGGTCTTCTTCTGGAACTGGGTGAACCCGATGGTGCCCAGCACGGCCAGGATGGTCATGGCCACCAGGAGTTCGAGCAGTGAAAAGCCATTCCGACGGTGCTTCATGGGAAGGTCCGGGAAGGGGGGTGAAAAAAAACCGGACAGGCAGCGGCCCATCCAAGCACTCCAGTGTGCCATGAACCCGGGAAGTTGCAAGGAATCAGGGAGGGCAAGGCCCGCCCTCGGGCCTCAGCCTTCGTGCTCGCCTTCCGCAGCGGCCCTGGGTGGAAAGTCCTCGGGCCGGGGGAAGGCGGTGCCAAGGTTTTCGGGGCCTCCCAGTTCCTGTAGCCAGTAGCGGTAGGCCCGGAAGCTGATGCCCAGCAGCTTGGCGGCCTTGGTGCGATTGCCCTCGGCCCGGGCCAGGGCCCGGCCCATGAGGTAGGCCTTGAGGGCTCCCAGGTAGGCCTCCAGGTCGAAGCCGTCAGCCGGAACCTCCACCGCGGGGACCCGGCGGGATCGCCCGCCGGACTGGACCTCGGCCACCAGGGTTTCGGGGAACAGTTCCAGGCCGATGGTGCCGCTGGATCCCAGGGCCACGCAGCGTTCCATGAGGTTCTCCAGCTCCCGCACGTTGCCCGGGAAGCTGTATTTCCGCAGCAGGTCCAGGGCCTCGGTTCCCAGGCTCATGGGGGCCTTGCCCAGCTTGCGGGTGAACCGGGCCAGGAAGTGCCCCGCCAGCACCGGCAGGTCTTCGGGCCGATCCCGCAGGGGCGGCAGTTCCAGGTGGAGGATGTTCAGGCGATAGAACAGGTCCTGCCGGAACCGGCCCTGCTCCACCCGGTCCCGCAGATCCTGGTTGGTGGCGCAGATCACCCGCACATCCACCGCCCGTTCGCTGGTGGCCCCCAGGCGCCGCACCCGCCGTTCCTGGAGCACCCGGAGCAGCTTCACCTGCAGGGGCAGGGGCATCTCTCCGATTTCATCCAGGAAGATGATGCCGCCCCCGGCCTCCTCGAATAGGCCGCGTTTGGCTCCGGCGGCCCCGGTGAAGGCCCCCCGTTCGTAGCCGAACAGTTCCGATTCCAGCAGCTGCTCCGGCAGGGCCCCGCAGTTCACGGGCACGAAGGGGCCTTGGGCCCGCTCGGAGTAGCGCTGGATGAGTCGGGCCACCACTTCCTTGCCGGTGCCGCTTTCGCCGGTGATGAGCACGGTGGTGTCCGCCAGGGCGATCTTTCCCACCAGAGCCTGGATGCGGCGCATGGTTTCCCCCACCCCCACCAGGTCGCCGATGTCCCGGATGTCGCCCGTGTCGGGCGGAGGGGCCGACGTGAACAGGCCCTTGAGCACCTTGGTCAGTTCGCCCAGATCGTTCTTGGTCTTGGTGAGGAAATCCGCCGCCCCCAGGTTCAGGGCCTGCACCGTGGTTTCCGTGGTGGCGAAGGCGGTCATGATCACCACCGGGGTTTCCAGGCCCTGGGCCTTCATCCAGGCCAGGAGGTCCAGGCCGCTGCCGTCCTTCAGGCGGAGGTCCGAGACCACGGCATCGAAGGCTTCCGAGCCCAGCACGTTCCGGGCCTCGGCCAGCCCGGGCACCGCGGTGGTGGCGAACCCCTCCGGCTCCAGGCCCATCTGCAGCACGTCCCGGAAGCTGGGCTCGTCCTCCACCAGCAGGATGCGACGGGCAGGGGGACGGGGGGACATGCGGGCTCCTTGGGGACTGGGCGGGATCTTCCTATGATGAGGGATGGTCCCACGGGAGGAAGGGGTGCAGCGTACGGTGTCCGTTCCACGGGCCGAAGGCAGGTCTGCTTGAGCCCACGGATCCTCTTCGATGTGCAGCATTTGTACTATCTGCCGCAGTTCCTGCCGGTTTTCGAGGCCCTGAAGGCCCGGGGGGTGGAGGCGCGCTTCTGCCTGCATCGCAACCCCCAGGCGCTCGATCAGCTCCAGGCCGTGGTGCGCGAAGCGCCCTGGCCCTTCGATCTGGTGGAACCCGAGCAGGTGCCGTCCTACCACGCCCAGGCCCGGGCTGATTGGATCGTCTTCGGGAACCATTGCAAGCATCTTGAGGCGCTCCCGAGCGGCACCCGGACGGCGCTGCTCTACCACGGCATCGGTGTGAAGGCCTGCTACTACGACGCGGCCCTGGCCCTCATGGACGTGCGTTTCGTGGAGGGGCCCTACCGCCTCCGGGAGCTCCAGGCCCGTTTCCCCGAGGCGCGCTTCGTGGATGTGGGCTTTCCCAAGCTGGACCCCCTCTTCAGGGGGGCCCGCCCCGCCCCGGGCGGCCGTCCCGTGGTCCTCTACGCACCCACCTTCTATCCCAGTTCCATCGAACTGCTGCCGGACCGCTGGCCCGAGGCCTTCGGGGACTGCGAACTGATCCTGAAGCCCCACTTCTTCAGCCTCACGGCCAAGGCCTACCGTCACCAGCGCAGGCGCCTGGAGGGCTGGGCCGAGCGGTATGCCCACGTGACCCTGGCCAGCGGCCCCGGCGACCTCTCCCTGGTGCCCCACATGGCCCGGGCTGATGTGCTGGTGAGCGAAGCCTCCTCGGCCCTCTTCGAATTCGCCGCCCTGGACCGTCCTGTGGTGTGGCTGGATTTCTTCAAGCTCCGCTGGACCTACCGCGGCCCCCTGCGCTTCCGCTTCAATCGCCGCATGGACCGCACCATCCTGCAGTACGCCGATGTGGCTGCCCATGCGGCCCGGCCCGTGGATCTCGCGCCCGTGGTGCGGGGCGAACTGGAGCGGCCGGAGGCCCGCTCGGAGGCCCGCCGCCGCATCACTTCGGAGCTCATCGGGCCCGTGGACGGCCTCGCTTCGGAGCGGGTTGCGGACGTGCTTTGGGCGGAAGGCGGTCACTGAATGGGCAAGCCCATCGAATTGACGGAAAAGAACCTGGAAACTGCGCGGGAGCTGCTGCTCCGGGCCGTGCGGGTGCTTGACGAAGCGGGCATCCGCTACCACCTGGAGGGAGGCACCCTGCTGGGGCTGGTGCGTGATGGCGACCTGCTCCCCTGGGACCACGATGTGGATATCTCCGTGATGGCGGAGGATCTGCCGCGCCTGCTGGCCTGCCGATCCCGCCTGTCGGGCTGGAAGTGGATTGTCCGGACCCGGCAGGGCTTCGTGTCGAAGCATCCCGCCGTGGCGGAGGCTCCGGTCCGCCTCGTGAAGGTGAAGGACCGGGTGGGCCTCTTCTTCTCGGGGCGCATGTGTCTGGACATCTTCGTGAAGGTGGAGCACGAAGGCAGCGTCTACTGGGAGGCCAAGGACCGGCTCATGCGGGTGGATGCCCGCCACTACCGCTCCTTCGAAGAGATCGAGTACCGGGGGAAGCGCCTGAAGGTGCCCAACGCTTACCGGGACTACCTCACGGAGAAGTACGGGGACTGGAGCGTGCCCGTGAAGGAATGGGACTGCGCGGTGGATGAGCGGACCCTGGTGGAACCCTGAAGGAGATCACCCTATGGCCAGGACGGTTCTCACCTACGGCACGTTCGACCTGTTCCATGTGGGGCACCTCCGCCTGCTCCAGCGGGCCCGGGCCCTGGGGGACCGCCTGGTTGTGGCCGTCTCCACCGATGAATTCAACGCCCTGAAGGGGAAGCGCTGCATCATCCCCTACGAGCAGCGGGCCGAGATCGTGGAGAACATCAAGGGCGTGGACCGGGTGATCCCCGAGCACACCTGGGAACAGAAGGTGGACGACATCCGGGCCCATCACGTGGATGTCTTCGTCATGGGTGACGACTGGCGCGGAAAGTTCGACGCGCTCAAGGCCCACTGCGAGGTGGTCTACCTGGACCGCACCCAGGACATCTCCACCACGGACCTGAAGCAGCGCCTGAAGCAGGTCATCTCCGTCGGCTCGGACCAGGTGAAGCAGATGATCGAGATCCTCCAGCAGCTCAAGGCGGATCTGGACTGACCTCCGGGGTCAGGGCGCCTAGAATGAGCGGGTGAGGTCGCCATGCGTTTCCTGCCCGCCCTGCTGATCACCACCGCCTGCTTCGCCCAGGAGGCCGCGTCCCGGCCGGTGCTGGCCTTCGATAAGGCCCATCACGACTTCGGCAAGGTCAGCATCGAGCGGAAGGTGGTCCACCGGTTCAAGGCCACCAACAAGGGCCAGGCCCCCTTGCAGATCAAGCAGATCATCCCGAGTTGCGGCTGCACCTACACCGTGATGGGCCAGTGGTACCTGAAGCCCGGTGAATCCACGGAGCTGGAGGCCACCTTCAATCCCGCCGGCATGCGGGGCGTGGTGCGAAAGTCCCTCCAGGTGGTTTCCGACGATCCCGTGAACCCGGTGCAGAACCTCACCTTCGAAGCGGAGGTGGTGCAGGACATCATGCCCAGCACCACCGTGCTCTTCTTCGATGAGGTGCCCCGGACGGCCACCCGCACGGCCACGGTGCGCCTGGAGAGCGGCAACGGCCAGCCTGTGAAGGTGGTGGATGCCAAGGCCGCTGCGGCGCCCTATCTGACGGCCGCCAGCCGCGCCGATGGCCTGACGGCGGTGGTGGAAGTCACGTTCGATCCCCGCAAGGTCGCAGGACGCTCCTACGGCACGGATACCCTCTCGGTGCGCACGAACAGCGCCAAGCAGGGCATCATTCCGATCCAGATCCAGTGGCAGTTGCGCTCAAGCATCCGTTCCAGCCCCGCGAGCGTGGCCTGGGTGGAATCCGCGGGCAAGGAGTTGAGGAAACCGCTCACCTTGAAGCAGGTGGATGGCAAGCCTTTCCGGGTGCTGTCCGCCAAGGCCACGAACCCCCTCATTCGGGTGGAGGGCCTGGGCCAGGCTGCCGCCAAGGAGCAGGCCCTGGTGGTGGTCCTGGGCAAGGAGGCCAGGCCGGGCCGCTATTCGGAGCGGCTCACCCTGACGCTGGATGATCCCGACCAGCCCGAGCTGGAACTGCGGGTTTCCGCGGCCCTGCGGTAGGTCCAGCTTGGAACCCGCACGCCGGCATTCCGGGGCCGTAGCCGGCCTCGTGCTCATGACTGTGGTCTGGGGTGGCACCTTCGCGGCCATGAAGGTGGCCCTGGGGGCCCACCTGGGTGTGGGCGCCCTGCTCACGCTGCGCTTCGCCCTGGGCGCGCTGGGACTGGGGGCCTTCCTGTGGGGGCTGAAGGTGCCCGTCACGCGCCAGGCCGTGAAGGATGGTTTGGTTCTGGGCCTCGTGCTCACCGTGATCTTCTGGATGCAGGTGGACGGGCTGCGCTACACCTCCACCTCCAAGTCCGCCTTCATCACGGGGCTCTACGTGATCTTCACGCCCCTGGTGAGCATCCTGTTCCGGCGGCCGCCCCGCCTGAACCACGGACTGGGAGCGGCCATCGCGACCCTGGGCCTCTACCTCCTGGTCCACGAGCCGGGGCAGCCCTCCGGCGGCTGGACCTTCGGCGACAGCGAAACCCTGCTTTGCGCCCTGGGCAGCGGATTCCATATCGTGCTGACGGGCCTCTACTCCCAGCGCTCCAGCGGCTGGGTTCTGGCCTTCGTGCAGGTGGCCGTTGTGGCAGTCCTGTCGGCGGCGATCACCCCGGTCATTCCCGCTGCGCCCCTGGCGAACGGCACGCGTCTGGGCGGTTTCGAAGGCCTGCCAGGCCTGCTGCTGAGGCCCGAGGTGTGGGTTCCCCTGCTCTACCTGGGCCTGCTGGGCACAACCCTGGCCTTCTACCTGATGTCCACCCTCCAGAGGCACCTGGGGGCCACGGAAGCCGCCGTGATCTACAGCCTTGAACCAGTCTTCGCAGCCCTGCTGGCCATGACCGGTTGGATCCCGGGCATCCACGAGCACCTGCGGGGCACCCAGATCCTGGGCGGGGCCGTGATCCTGGGGGCGATGCTGATGGCGGAACTGGCGCCTCCAGGCTTCGGGCTGCGGCGGAAGGATCAGTCCACCTGATCCAGCAGCACCAGGGTCACGTCGTCCGTGAAGGGGGCGGGTTCGTTGAAGTCGCGGGCGGCCTCGATGATTCGGTCCGCGGCGGCGTCCGCATCGGCCGGCAGTTCCGCGCAGACCTTGATGAGTCCTTCCGCGCCCAGCAGGCGGCGGTCCTCCCGCTCCACTTCCACCAGTCCGTCGGTGTAGAGGATCAGGCGGTCCCCCCGCTGCATCGGCGCGGTGCGCTCCGAAAAGGGAAGCCCCTCGTCGATGCCCAGCATGAAACCCTGCCCGGTGAGGGGCTCGGGCCGGTGCAGGCCGCCCCGGGCGCCGCCCGGAAGACGGAAGGGGGCTTCGTGGCCCGCGACCACGTAGCGCATCTCGCTCTGGACCGGATCCAGACGGGCCAGGAAGGCCGTGGCGAACTGTTCGGCCAGGGTATTGAGGGCCAGATAGCGGTTCATGCCCTGGGCCCAGTCCAGCGGGCCTCCGCCCAGCCGGACCTGGCTTTCGAAGGAGGTCTTCACCATGGCCGAGATGAGGGCGGCGGTCACGCCGTGGCCGCTCACGTCCGCCAGCATGAGGGCCAGCCCGCCTTCGGGGAGGGGGAGGATGGTGTAGATGTCGCCCCCGATGCCTTCCGCGGGCAGGTAGCGGTGGGTGTAGCGGAAGCCGGGGAGCGAGCCGGGGACCGTGGGCAGCAGGCCCATCTGGAGGCTGGCGGCCAGGGCCAGCTCCGCAGTGACCCGCTCCCGGAAGCGGGTCAACTCCTGGTTCTGGCGTTTGATCTCCTTCTGCATCGCGATGATGCGGAAGGCGGATTCCACCTTGGCCAGTACCTCCTGGGCGTGGAAGGGCTTGGCGATCATGTCGTCGGCGCCCAGGTTCAGCCCTCCGATCTTCGAAGCGCTGCCGTCCATGGCGGAGACGAGCACGAAGTAGGTATCCCGGGTGGCGGGGTCGCCCTTCACCCGGCGGCACAGCTCGTCCCCGCTCATCTCGGGCATCCGCAGGTCCGAAAGGATCAGGTCCGGCTGGGCCTTGGCCATCTCCGCCATGGCCCGCGCGCCATTCTCGGCGATCAGGACCTGGTACCCGGACCGCTTCAGGTAGAAGCTCAGGATGTCGCGGATCTGGGCCTCGTCATCGACGACGAGGACGACGCCCTTGCTCATGGGAATGCCTCTGGGATCAGGCGCCGCGGAGGGCGTCCTGCTCCGAGGCGAAGATCGAGAAGTAGTTCGTCAGGTTGGTCTGGTCGAAGGTCTTCTTGACCTGGGCGGGGAGGCAGCACAGGTGGAGCTTGCCGTTGTTCTTGTCCACGCTGTTGCGGGCGGCCACCAGCAGCCCGAGGCCGGAGGAATCGATGAAGCTGACGCCCTCAAGGTTGATGACCAGCAGCTTGGGCTGGTGCGTGGTCACGGTATCCCGGATCACGTCCCGCAGCTGGGCGGTCACCTCGAAGTTCACCTTCCCCTGGATGGTCACGACCGAAGCGTTACCTTCCTGGCGGGTCTGGATGTTCAACATGGGGCCTCCTGGACCACGATACCTTGCAGAACCCTGCGACGTGCCGCTTCCCGTTGCCGCTGCTTGTAGGCCGCGTGCGAGGCGGGACCTGAAACGATGCTGTCGAACCCGGTTTTCTCCATGATCTGGATTTCGTGCGCAAAGAAGAAAGTAAACTCCTCCTGCTCCTGGATCAACTCCGGAATACGAAGAAGATCGCCCATCTCAGGTCTTCCCATATCTTTGAGGCGTGCCTGCACCCGCTCCAGGGCCGAGACGGCGGTGTTGGGAAGGCGGATGAGCGAGCGGGCGGTGAACTGGACGGCGGAATAGCTCGTGCTGCTGAAGGGATTCTGCTCCGGGGCCACGGTTCGCAGGGTCAGGCGATCGGCCAGGGAGGCACGGTCCTCCGGGGTGAGGTGGGCCAGGTCGAAGGCGGAGGGCAAATCCTCCATCCAGGCCTCCAGGGCCGACACGTCCACCATGAAGTTGCGGCTGCGGCTGGGCTTCACGTGGGTGGCCATCAGGACGTGGTGGTCCAGCAGGAAGCGGATCACCAGCAGGACGCCGATGAGATCTTCGGCCACGAGGCGCACGCCCACCTGGTCGTAGATGGTTTCCGCCACGTTCTCCGGCTTGTGGAGCAGCTTGAGCAGCATGGAAACGCGGTTCTTGCTCTCCTTTCGGTTCACGGCCAGGAGCGGAACTTCGTAGCGGCCCTTCAGCATCCAGCCCCCTCCGGAGCGGGGCACCAGGAACCGATCGAAGCGGTCGAAGACCTGCTGCTGGATTTCCGGGAGGAACCGCAGGTATACGTTGTTGTCGACATGCAGCAGGGTGTGCATCACCCGGAGCAGGGCACAGCTCCAGCGGGCCTGGTCATCCATGGGGCGGCGGGAAGCCCACACCAGCAGTTCGAGAGGGTCCTGCAGGTCATGGAAGACAGCCGGGATGTCCAGGTCCAGACCTTCGAGGATCACTTCCTCCATGAAGGCCATGGCATCCTCGAAGACCTTCACCATGTGGGTTCGATGATGGGGGATCTGGACGTCATAGCCGTAGCCCAGGGCGAATTCGGAGGCCTGGGCCAGGTCCGGCAGGTGCAGGCCCGGCTGGTCGATGGAGGATCCGCCCGCCAGGATCACTCGGGTGACCTCGGGAGGAAGGGGAAAGAGGGGTTGCCCAGTCATCGGGGTCAGCCTAGCGGAAAGCATCTCGGGACAACAAACGGGGCGCCCGCAGAGGGCGCCCCGTCCAGGGTTGGGCGGCTGCCTACTTGACGGCGAAGGCCGCCACCAGCACGTAGATCACGAGGGCTTCGATCAGGGCCAGGCCGATGATCATGGTGGTGCGGATGTTGCCGGCGGCCTGGGGGTTGCGGGCCATGCCTTCGCAGGCGGCGACCACGGCCTTGCCCTGGGCCAGACCGCAGCCGGTGGCGGCGATGGCGAGGCTGAGGTGGGCCAGGAACTGGCCTTCGAAGAGGCTCTTGGTGGGGGCGGGGGCGCCCTGGGCGTAGGCGAAGGTGGCCAGGGTGAAGAGGAAGGCGGTGACGAGGAACTTCTTCATGGGAAACCTCTGGGAGGGGGGCCCGGGGTTCGGAATCCCGGGGCCGGGGTGACGGAGGGGATCAGTGCTCGTGGGCCACGGCGCCGGAGATGTAGATCGTGGCCAGCATGATGAAGACGAAGGTCTGGATCAGGCCGAAGAAGAGGCCCATGACCATGAGGGGCACGGGGATCAGCAGCGGCACCAGGGAGAAGAAGATGCCCGCCACCACGTGCTCGCCCGCGATGTTGCCAAACAGACGGAGGCTGTGGCTGAGGATGCGGCTGAAGAGCCCCAGCACTTCCAGGGGCCACATGAGGACCCAGAGAAACCAGACGGGGCCCGCGAAGTGGCCCAGATACTTACCAACGCCATGCTCGCGCATGCCGTGGAAGTTGTAATAGAAGAAGACCACCAGGGCCGCCCCCAGGGTGACGTTCCAGTTGCCGGTGCCGCTGGGCATCCCCGGCGCGAGGCCAAAGAGGTTGTTGAGCAGCACGAAGAAGCCCAGGGTGCCGATCAAGGGCACGTAGCGGTCGGGGTGGTGGTGGATGTTGTCCGCCGCCAGGCCCCGCACGAAGCCCACCAGGAACTCCATGGTCTGCTGGTAGGGCCCCGGGATGCGCTCCAGGCGCCGCCGGGCGTAGAGCACCACGGCCACCGTCACCAGGGCCGCCAGCACCGCGGCGAAGAGGTGGTCATATCGCTCCAGGATGGACAGGGGTTGGCCGTGGGCGAAGGCGCCCCAGGCCTTGCGTTCCATCCAGCCCAGCCTCACCAGGAGGTCGGTGAGCCAGATTGCGAGGTACGACGCATGGTGTTCCATGGGTTCGGTCCTTCGTTCAGGGGGCGTCCCCGGGTTCCGGGTGGAAGACCAAGCGGACAGCTTCCACCAGGATGGCGAGCACGAAAAGCAGGATGCCCGTGGCCAGGGGAAGTGCCTCGCCAGGGAGGCAGGCCATCATCCCACGCAGCAGAAGGGCGATCAACGCCAGCTTGGAGAAGCCCAAGAGGCCGTAAAACCAGCGCTTGCGCACAGATGGCGTCAGCATCCGCCCCACGGCCCAGGCGTGGAGATGCCAGAAGGCGAGGCTTGCCAGGCCGCCCGCCGCGAAGGCCAGGGCCGCATTCCGGCCCTTCAGCAGCCAGGCCAGGCTGCCCAGGGGCCACAGGACCAGCTGGACGCGCCCGATGCGCCGCAGGTGTCCCGCGCCGGGGTCAGGCATCCCGGCCTCGGTCGTCATCGTCTTCGGGCGGCAGGGGCCGGGCATCGGGATCCGGCGGATTCAGGCGGTCCAGCCGCTTCGTGGTCTTGTACAACTCCCAGAAGGCCGTGGCCACGCCCCAGACGAGGCCGATCCACTGCCCGGCCGCCGGGTGGCCGAACCAGCCGCCGATCCAGCGTCCCAGGAAAAAGCCCAGAGCGATGGCCAGAGGGAAGACCAGCCCCAGGGAGGTGAGGTCGCCCCACAGGGCCCGCTCCTTGGGGTCCACATCCTTGGATCGGGGGCGGAAGAAGGGCACGGGGCTCCAGCAGAAAGGGCGGCCGGTGGGCCGCCCTTCAGGGTAACGGAGCCGGGTGCTATCCGAGGACGATCCGGCCCATCCAATCCATCAGGCGGAAGCCGAAGAAGGTGCCCACCAGGATCAGGGCGCAGGACACGGTCACCACCAGGGTGGCCAGGGAGCCCATGGGCGCCCGCTCGGTTTCGGGGGCCTCCTTGAAGTACATCACTGCCACCACGTTCAGGTAGTAGTAGGCGGCCACGGCCGAGGTGAGCAGGGCCAGCACCGTGAGGGCCACATGGCCCTGCTCGATGGCCAGCTTGAAGAGGATGAACTTGCTGAAGAAGCCCACCAGGGGCGGGATGCCCGCGAGGCTCAACAGGAAGACCATCATGGCGAAGGCCAGCACCGGCTGGCGCCGGCCCAGGCCCCGGAAGTCGTCGATGCGCTCGCCTTCGCCCTTGCCCTGCAGGTAGATGAGGATGGCGAAGGCGCCGCTCTGCATCAGCAGGTAGGTGAGCATGTAGAGCCAAATGGCCTGGGCTCCAGCCTGGGCATCGCCGCTCATGACCCCCAGCAGCATGTAGCCCACGTGGGCGATGGAACTGTAGGCCAGCAGGCGCTTGAGGCTCTGCTGGCGAAGGGCCGCCACGTTGCCGAGCACCATGCTGGCCCCGGCGATGTAGGCCAGGGGGAGCATCCAGTCGGAGGCGATGCCCTGGAAGCCCGTGCCGAAGACCCGCAGGAAGGCGCCGAGGGCCGCGGCCTTGGGGGCCATGGACATGAAGGCGGTGATGGGTGTCGGGGCGCCCTCGTAGGCATCGGGGCTCCACATGTGGAAGGGCACCGCCGCAACCTTGAAGGCGAAGCCCACCAGCACCATCAGCACGCCCGCGTAGACCAGCAGGCTGCCGTTGGCGGAAACCAGCGCCAACCGCCCGTTGAGCTCGGCCAGGTTGGTGGTCACGCCCCCGGCAGCGGCGAAGAGCAGGCTGATGCCGTAGAGCAGGATGCCGCTGGAGAAGGCCCCCAGCAGGAAGTACTTCAGTCCCGCTTCCACGCTGCGCTCCTGGTGGCGCAGGTAGGCCACCAGCACGTAGATGCAGAGCGCCATCAGCTCGAGGCTGAAGTACATGGACACCAGGTCCGTGGCGCCCACCAGCAGCATCATGCCGCACACGCTGAAGAGGATCAGGGCGTAGTACTCGACGGTCTGCTCCTTGAGCGCGTTGAGCTGGGGCTGGCTCAGGGCGATGGTGATGAGGCCGCCCATCACGCAGAGAGCCTGGAAGCCCTTGGTGAGGCCATCCACCCGGAACATGCGGTTGAAGCCTTCGTCCGTCGGGGCCGTTAGGGCCAGGGCGCCCGCGGCCAGCAGCACGAGGGCGGCCACGAAGGCCCAGGCCTTCTTGTTGCCCCTGCCCACGAAACGGTCACCGGGCCAGAGCATGAGGGTGGCGGCCACAGCCAGGAGGGCGGGGCCGTAGAGGAGCGGGAGGTCCTTGGTCAGGGCCTCCAGAAGGCCTTGGGCGAAGGACATCAGTGACCTCCGTGGGCAGCGGCGCCGGGCGCGGCCATGCCGGCCTGGCCCGTGCGGGCGGCGGCCTTCTGGGCTTCATCCAGGCGCTGGGCCTCGAAGAACTTCGGATCGATCTGCTGCACCAGCTTCTCCACGGGCTTGTGGAGGATGTCCATGAAGGGCTTGGGGTAGAGGCCGATCCAGAAGGCCGCCACCACCAGGGGGGCGAAGTAGGCCAGTTCCCGGGCGTTGAGGTCGGGCATCTTGGCGTTCACTTCGTTGAGGGGCCCGAACATGACGCGCTGGTACATCCACAGCATGTAGGCGGCGCCCAGGATGATGCCGGAGGTGGCCACGACAGCGGCCCAGGGGAAGGCCTGGAAGGCGCCCTGCAGGATGGCGAACTCCCCGATGAAGCCGTTGAGGCCCGGGAGCCCGATGCTGGACATGGTCATGATCATGAACACGGTGGCGTAGACCGGCATGCGCTTGGACAGGCCGCCGAAATCGGCGATCTGGCGCACGTGGCGGCGCTCGTAGACGATGCCCACGATGAGGAAGAGGCCGCTGGTGCTGATGCCGTGGTTGATCATCTGGAAGATGCCGCCCGTGATGCCCGTGGGATTCAGCGCGAAGATGCCCAGCATGCAGAGGCCCAGGTGGCTCACGGAGGAGTAGGCCACAAGCTTCTTGATGTCCTTCTGGATCATGGCCACCAGCGCGCCGTAGACCACGCCGATGAGGGAAAGGGCAATGAACCAGGGCAGCAGCGCCTTGGTGGCATCCGGCAGGATGGGCAGCAGGAAGCGCACGAAGCCGTAGGTGCCCATCTTCAGCAGGATGCCGGCGAGGATCACGGAGCCCGCCGTGGGGGCCTGCACGTGGGCATCCGGCAGCCAGGTGTGGAAGGGGAACATCGGCACCTTGATGGCGAAGCCCACGAAGAAGGCCAGGGCCAGCAGGATTCCGTAGGTGGGGGCCTGCTGGGCGATGTAGGGCGCCATCTCATGGAAGCGGCTGATGGCGAAGCTGGGCTCCATGCCCACCTTCTTCTGCAGGAAGTAGATGGCCAGGATCGCCACCAGCATCAGCACCGAGCCCGACAGGGTGTAGAGGAAGAGCTTGATGGCGGCGTAGAGCTTCTGCGGCCCGCCCCAGATCGCGATGAGGAAGTACATCGGGACCAGCATGATTTCCCAGAACAGGTAGAACAGGAACATGTCCTGGCAGATGAAGACGCCCAGCATCGTGGTCTGCATGACCAGCAGCCAGATGTAGTACTCCTTGTGCCGTTCCTCGATGGCAGTGAAGGAGCACCACACGGCGATGACGCCGATGAAGGTGGTCAGCAGGAAGAGCACCAGGCTGATGCCGTCCATGCCGACGCTGAACCGCACCCCCAGGGCCGGAATCCAGCTCAGGTCCGTCACCCACTGCACGGCGGCGGAGCCGCGGTCGTACTGGAACCACAGGGGCACGCTCAGGAAGAAGTCGAAGAGGGTGATGCCCAGGGCGCCCAGTTCGAACACGCGGCGTTTCTCCTTGGGCACCAGCAGCAGGGCGAGGACGCCCAGCAGGGGCACGAAGGTGACCCACAGCGGGAGGTTCTTGAACCAGGGGACCATCATGTCGGGACTCATAGGAACTCCAGCGAATCAGGACTCGGAAGGGGTCAGGCCAGGACCTTCCACAGCGCGAAGGCCAGGAAGCCGAGGAACATCACGAAGGCGTAGTTCTGCACCCGGCCCGTCTGGAGGGCCCGGAAGGTGCCGCTGGCCTGCTGGAGGATCCAGGCCACGAAGTTGACGAGGCCATCGATCACCTTGGCGTCGAACCAGTAGGAGGCCTTGGCCCACACCAGCGTCACGCGGGCGGCGCCGTTCACCATGCCATCCACCGCCCAGGCATCGAAG
The DNA here is from genome assembly GCA_002068835.1 of Acidobacteria bacterium ADurb.Bin340. Taxonomy (GTDB): domain Bacteria; phylum Acidobacteriota; class Holophagae; order Holophagales; family Holophagaceae; genus MWBB01. Next base: position 17,567 of record MWBB01000012.1, read on the forward strand.
GCCCAGAGCTGGGCGCTCAGCTGCTTGCAGGGGCCGATGATGGCCGTCTCGTAGAACTCGTCCACGAAGTACTTGTTGTGGACCCAGCGGAAGACCCCGGGGAACCTGGCCACGAAGGCGCGGGCCTTGCCCCAGCTGGGGTCGATCTTGTAGATCCACCAGGCCAGAAGCATCGCGCCCGGGGCCCAGACCAGCGTGGCCCAGCCCTGGAGGATGTACTCGATGGCCGGAATGGCGTGGGTGCCGCCGTGGACCGCCTCCTTCTGGAAGAGCAGGGGGCTCAGCCAGTCCGCGAAGTGGGCGCCGCCGATCCAGTGGAGGCTGTGGGGGATGTTCAGGAATCCGGCGGTCAGCGCCAGGAAGGCCAGGATCGCCACGGGCACCCACATGGTCCAGGGCACCTCATTCGGCCCATCGTGGGCCGAACCCTGCGGGCCATGCTGCGCATGGTGGGCCTCCGCTCCTGCTTCGGCCTCGTGGGGCACGTGGCCGTGATCGTCCAGCCCATGCCCGTGGTGCCCGTCGTCATGGCCGTGGTGGGCCTCCGACTGGACGGTGTGGCGGTGGGGGTCGTTCCCGGCGCCGCGGTACTCGCCCCAGAAGGTCATCACCATGAGGCGGGTCATGTAGAAAGCGGTCATGAAGGCACCGGCCAGACCCATGATCCAGGCCACCAGGTTCAGCACCGGGCCGTCGTAGTGGCCGTGGTTGTACCAGCCTTCGAAGACCTTCCAGAGGATCTCGTCCTTCGAGAAGAAGCCTGAGAAGGGGAAGATCCCGGCGATGGCGATGGTGGCGATGAGCATGCTCCAGAAGGTCCAGGGCATGTGCTTGCGCAGGCCGCCCATGTTCCGCATGTCCTGCTCGTGGTGGCAGGCCATGATCACGGAGCCGGAGCCCAGGAAGAGCGCGGCCTTGAAGAAGGCGTGGGTGAAGACGTGGAACATGCCGGCGGTGTAGGCCCCGGCGCCCATGCCCATGAACATGAAGCCCAGCTGGGACACGGTGGAGTAGGCCAGCACCTTCTTGATGTCGTACTGGGCCAGGCCCATGCTCGCCGCCACCAGGGCCGTGAGGGCGCCCACGAAGAGCACCACTGAAAGAGCCAGGGGCGCGTTGGCGTAGACGAAATTGAGGCGACAGATCATGTACAGGCCGCTTGTCACCATCGTGGCCGCGTGGATCAGGGCGCTCACGGGGGTGGGGCCCGCCATGGCGTCCGGCAGCCAGACATAGAGGGGGATCTGCGCGGACTTGCCGCAGGCGCCCACGAACAGGGCGATGCCCGCGAGGTTCAGCCAGAAGGTGGGCGATGCGCTGTGGCCGAAGAGGGTCACTTCCGGCATCGCAAGCAGGGTGCGGGTGCCGCCCATGAGCACATCGAAGTCCACGCTGCCGAAAAGCATGAACAGCAAGAAGAAGCCCAGCAGGAACCCGAAGTCGCCGATGCGGTTCGTGACGAAGGCCTTCTTGCCTGCGGCGGCGGCGTAGTCCTTGTCGAAGTAGAACCCGATGAGCAGGTAGGAGCAGAGGCCCACGCCCTCCCAGCCCAGGAACATCATCAGGATGTTGCTGCCCAGCACCAGGTTGAGCATCGAGAACACGAAGAGGTTCATGTACGCCATGAAGCGGTAGTACTGGCCGTTCTTGCGCTCCTCGGCCATGTAGCCGGTGCTGAAGAGGTGGATGAGGAAGCCCACGCCTGTCACCAGCAGGGCCATGGCGCCGCTCAGTACGTCATAGCGGTAGGACCAGGCCATCGTGTTCTGGGTGAGGCCCCCCAGCACCCGGGCGCCGCCCAGGTCGAACCAGGTCCAGAGGTTCTGGAGGATCACCCGGTCCTGGGGCGCGCGGCCCAGCAGGGTGATGAAGTAGTACAGCGAAAGCAGGAAGGCGATTCCCACCGTGCCCAGGGCGACGGCGTCGACGATCTTCGTGCTCTTCAGGCGGCGGCCCGTCAGCCCGTTGAAGAGGGCGCCGAAGGCCGGCAGGAAGGGCACCAGCCAGAGGAGGCCCGAATGGAGGGGCATGCTGGCGGCGGCGGTGGCGGCGTGTTCAAGGCTCATCGTCGTCTCCTCAGCCCTTCAGCAGGTTGATGTCGTCCACCTGCACCGTGTCCTTCTTGCGGTACAGGGCCACGACGATGGCAAGGCCGATGGCCACCTCGGCGGCGGCCAGCCCCATCACCAGCAGGGCGAAGGCCTGGCCGGCGGGAGTGCCGCTGTGGCGGGCGAAGGCGATCAGGTTCAGGTTCGCGGCGTTCAGCATCAGCTCGGCGCACATGAGGATGATCAGGGCGTTCCTCCGGATGAGGACGCCCGCCACGCCCAGGGCGAAGAGCAGGAAGGAGAGCAGCAGGACAGCGTTCATCGGGACCATGTCACACCCGCTCCGTTTTGGCCAAGACCACGGCCCCCACGAGGGCCACCAGAAGGATCACGGAGAGGATCTCGAAGGGCAGGAGGAAATCCGCGTAGAGCCCCCGGCTGAGGGCCTGGGCGTTCTGTTCTGCCACCTTGAGTCCCTCCGCCAGTTCGGGACGCAGGGTCAGCGGCTCCACGGCGGCGGGCCCGAAGAGGGTCTTCCAGAACACGCCGCCGAAGGCCGCCACCGCCACCAGGACCGTGGCCACCGCCCAGGGCGTCTGGATCTGGAAGAGGCGCTTCTCCTTGAACTTGGTGAGCTCCACCAGCATCACCACGAAGAGGAAGAGCACCACGATGCCGCCCGCATAGACGAGGATCTGGGCCACGCCGAGGAATTCGGCCTGCAGGGTCAGGTAGCAGGCGGCCACGGCGAGCATGGCCACCAGGAAGCCGATGACGCTGTGCACCGCGTTCCGGGCGAACACCATGCTGGCGGCGCCGCCCAGGGCGATGAATCCGAAGAGCAGGAACAGGTAGGTCGCGGACCTGGACAGGATGGCTTCCATGCTCAGTCCTCCTCGTCGGCCACGGAGAACTTCGCCACCGGGCTCGGGCCGAACATGTTCTGGAGCTGGCCTTCCATGCCCAGGACCATGTCCTCGCGGTTGTAGGTGGCCAGTTCGAACTGGTGGTTCAGGATGATGGCGTCGAAGCCGCAGCTCTCCACGCAGAACTCGCAGAAGATGCAGCGCTCCATCTCGAAGTCGTAGCGGACGGGCAGCCGCGTCTTGCGGCCCTCCTTCTTGCCGGACTCGATGGTGATGACCTGGGTGGGGCAGATCTTCTCGCAGGCGAGGCAGCACACGCACTTGATCTCGCCCGCCTCGTCCTTGAGCATCTGCAGGCGGCCCCGGAAGCGGGGGAAGACCGTGGCCTTCACCTCCGGATACTCGCTCACCAGGTGGTAGCGGCGCTTGGCGCGGTTGGCGGTGCCGAAGACCTTGGCGAAGTGCGTGCCCGTGACCTTGAGGCCCTTGGCGATGTCCGAAGGGATCAGCGTCCTCAGGAGCTTCTTCATGGACCCTCCCTCAGGCGAAGTAGCGGATGCCGGCCGCGAGGGCCAGGTTGATCAGGGTGAGCGGGATCAGATACTTCCAGCCCACCGACATGATCTGGTCGTAGCGGTAGCGGGGGATGGTTCCGCGCACCCAGATGTAGACGAAGAGCAGGAACACCACCTTGGCCAGGAAGAAGAGGACATTGGGCTGGCCCAGGAAAGGCACCGACTCGGGGATCCATAGCCCCTGGAGGCCGAAGGGCAGCAGCCAGGGGCCGCCCAGGAAGAACCCGGCTGCGATGGCCGAAACCACGGCCATGTTGATGTACTCGGCCAGGTAGAAGAATCCGAATTTCATGCCCGAGTATTCGGTGTGGAAGCCCGCCACCAGTTCGTTCTCGGCCTCGGGCATGTCGAAGGGGGTGCGGTTGGTTTCCGCGAAGCCGCAGGTGAGGTAGAGCAGGAAGCCCACCATCTGGGGGAGGATGGCGGCGTACCCGGTTTCCACGGCCATGCGCCGGGACAGTTCGCCGAAGCTGAGGGAGCCCGAAAGCAGCACTGGAACCAGCAGGCTGAGGGTGAGGGGCACCTCGTAGCTCACGATCTGGGCCGCGCTGCGGAGCCCGCCCAGCAGGGGGTACTTGGAATTGGAGGCCCAGCCCGCCAGCAGGATTCCGTAGACGCCCACGCTGGCGAAGCCCAGGATCCAGAGCAGGCCCACGTTGATGTCGGCGATGGCGCCGGCCACCGGCAGGCCGCCCACCAGGGGCACCCAGGCGGGCAGGGTGAAGAGGGTGCCCGGCGCGAAGCTGATGGCGCCGAAGACCACCACCGCCGCCACGAAGCTCAGGGCCGGGGCGATGAAGAACACGAAACGGTCGGCCTTGGCGGGGCGCACATCCTCCTTGAGGATCATCTTCAGCACATCGCCTGCGAGGCCAGGCAGGCCGCGCCAGTAGGAGAGGACAGGTACCTTGCCCATCCGCCACATCCAGCGGTTGAGGAAGCCTGAAAGGCCCGTGAGGGTCCCGGCGATGCGCGTGGACCCCAGGCGCTGCTGGAGGTGGCCCAGCACCTTGCGCTCCGCGAAGATCGTGAGCGGCACGATGACGAAGATGAGGATCACCACCAGGATGACCTGGATCAGGGCGATGACGAGGGACTGGAGCAAGGTGGGCTGCGGCATCCGGGACCCCTATCGATCGATTTCGCCGAGCACGACATCCAGCGTGCCGATGGCGGCGATGATGTCGGCGATCAGGCTGCCTTCCACCATCGCGGGCAGGGACTGGAGGTTCATGAAGCCCGGGGCGCGCACATGGAAGCGGTACGGGTTGGTGGAGCCCTTCTCGCCCACCAGGTAGTAGCCGATCTCCCCCTTGGGCGCCTCCGTGGGGTGGTACACCTCGCACACCTCGGACTTGAGCACCTTGGGCAGCTTGGCCATGACCGGCCCCTCGGGCATCTTGTCCAGGCACTGGTAGATGATGCGGACGCTCTGGCGCATTTCTTCGAGGCGCACTAGGTAGCGGGCGTAGGTGTCTGCCTCCGGGCGGGTGGGCACCTCGAAGTCCATCTCGTCGTAGGCAGCGTAGGGGTGGGCCTTGCGGATGTCGTAGGGCACGCCCGCGGCCCGCAGCAGGGGACCCGTCACGCCCAGGGCGATGCACTGCTCGGCGGTGAGCTTGGCCACGCCGATGGTGCGCTTCTTCCAGATGCGGTTCTCGGTGAGCAGGGCTTCGTACTCCTCGATGGCCGCAGGGAAGGTCTGCAGGAAGTCCCGTACCATCTTCTCGAAGCCGGGAGGCATGTCCTCCCGCAGCCCGCCGATGCGGAAGGCGGTTGTGGTGAGGCGGGCGCCGCAGAAGGCCTCGAACATGTCGAGGATCGATTCCCGGTCCCGGAAGGTGTAGAGGAAGACCGTCAGCGCCCCGATGTCCATGGCGTGGGTGGCCAGCCAGATGAGGTGGGAGGCCAGTCGGTTCAGCTCGTTGAGCAGCGTGCGGATGTAGCGGGCGCGGCGGGGCACCGTGATGCCGAAGAGCTTCTCCACCGCTTCGGCCCAGCCCAGGTTGTTGGCCACCGCCGAGCAGTAGTCCATGCGGTCGGTCCAGACCTGGCCCTGGAAGAAGGTCTTGTTCTCGCAGATCTTCTCGACGCCCCGGTGCAGGTAGCCGATGACGGGCCGGCATTCCTTCACCACTTCGCCGTCGAGCTTCAGCTTGAGCCGCAGCACCCCGTGCGTGGAGGGGTGCTGCGGGCCCATGTTGATTTCCATCTCCTGGTTCTTGAACATGGCGCGCTCCTCGGGCTCAGTCGGCGGTGGGGCGCTTGAGGTTCAGGCCCAGATGGCCCGCGGCCTCAATGGCCTTCCGGGCCAGAACGCCGGAGCGGTCCTCCCGGAAATCGATCTCCCGCTGGCCCAGCCCGATCACCGGATACTCCTTGCGGAGCGCGTGGCCTTCCCAGTCCTCGGGGCAGAGGATCCGGGTCATGTCCGGGTGGTTCTTGAAGCGGATGCCGAGCATGTCGTAGATCTCCCGCTCCAGCCAGTTGGCGCCGGGGTAGACCTGGGTGGCGCTTTCAGGCTCGAAGCCTTCGGGGATCGTGATCCGCAGGCGGAGGCGCTTGCGGCGGCCCAGGCTCGTGAGGTGGTACACCACGCTGAAGGCGAAATCCTGGGCCGCCGGGTAGTGGGTGGCGGTCTGGTCGGCCAGCATCTCGTAGCGCAGGGCGCTGTCCTCCCGGCACAGGCGCAGGGCGTCGAGGAGGGCCTCCTTCTGCACGTGGCAGGTCATCTCTCCCGCCTGTTCGAAGGCCTCCACCACGCGGTCGCCCAGGTGCTCCATCAGGTGGAGCAGGTCCGGATCCTTCGGCTCCGAGGGCGCCGGGAACTTCAGATCGTGGTCATCCTTCTTCGGGGCGGGCTTCACCGGGGCCTTGGGGGGTTCCTTCCCTTCGGCCGCCGCCTTGGCCTTGGCGGTTTCGTAGTCGGCCAGGGTCTTGGCCCACTTGGCTTCGGCGGCCTCGGCTTCCGCCTGCTGCTGGGCCAGGAAGGCGGCGAGGCCCGGCAGGGGCACGGTGGTGGGCAGCGTCACCGCGCGGTTGGGAGCGGGTTCGGACATCAGCCCACCTCCTCGAAGAGTTCGCGGTACTTGTCCGCCACGCTGCTGGTCATGATCTTGTCCTGGAGCTTCATGAAGCCGTAGAGCAGGGCCTCGGGCCGGGGCGGGCAGCCGGGGATGTAGACATCCACGGGCACGATTTTGTCCACGCCCTGGATGGTGTGGTACGAGTCGAAGGGCCCGCCGCAGGTGGCGCAGCTGCCCATGGCGATCACCCACTTGGGCTCGGGCATCTGGTCGTAGAGCTGCTTGATGATGGGGGCCATCTTGTAGGTGACGGTGCCCGCCACGATCATCAGGTCCGCCTGGCGAGGGCTGGCCCGGAAGATGCCGGCCCCGAAGCGGTCGAAGTCGAAGCGGCTGGCCCCGGCGGCCATCATCTCGATGGCGCAGCAGGCCAGACCGAAGGTCATGGGCCACACGCTGGTGGCCCGGGACCAGTTCATGAGTTTCTCGACCTTGGTGGTGATGAGCACATGCTCAAGGGCCGTGGGGCGATTGTTCATGCGGCACCTCGTGTGCCGCACACCTGCGGCGCTTCGCTGCGCAAAGTGGCACTCCGCTCCTGCTTCGTGCTCATTCCCATGTCAGGGCTCCCTTGGACCAGATGTAGCCGTAGCCGAACAGCAGCAAGAACAGGAAGATGCCGATCTCGATGAGGCCGAAGAGGGCCAGCTCCTTCATCTGGACGGCCCAGGGGAAGAGGAAGACCGTTTCCACATCGAAGACCAGGAACATCACGGCCACCAGGTAGTAGCGCACCGAGAACTGGTCCCGGGCCTCGGTGGCAGGGGTGATGCCGCACTCGTAGGTGCTGGCCTTGGCGGCGCTGGGCGCGTAGGGCCGCAGCAGCCGGGACAGGTTCCAGATGATGACCGGGAGGGCCAGGGCCACGAGGAACAGCAGGAGGATCGGGGCGTAGCCTCGCATGGGGCCTCCAGGGGGGCAGGTTGCAGACTTGTCATTCTGTAAGCCGGGCTCCGATGGGGTCAATGTCGGATTGTCACAGCTCCCTCACCGATCCCAGCGCGGTCCGCATTATCCTGGGGCATGGCCCCCAAGACCTTCCGTTCCGCGCCCCACGAGTCCCTGCCCGGGGATCTCACCCAGATCCTGGATCCCGGCAGCCGGGAAGCCTGGCCCGCCTGCGCCTATCCGGCCCTGGACCTCACCCGGGAGGCGGTGGACTTCGGCCTGTTCCAGTCGGTGCCCCTGGACCTGATGCTCAAGCACCGCTTCGTGCCCGTGCACGAGGAGAACGGAACGCTGGTGGTGGCCATGGCGGACCCGCTGGATGTGCTGGCCCAGGACGTGCTCCGCCTCCAGCTCAAGCGGCCCCTGCGGTTCGCCGGGGCGCCCCTGGCCCAGATCCAGGAGGTGCTCAAGAAGTCGGAATCGGGCCAGAAGGTGCTCGATGAGGCTGGCGAGGCCCTCAAGGTCCAGGTGCTTCGGGAAGAGGATGTGGATGACGAGGTGCTGGACCTCGAACGCCTCACGGACAAGGACGAGGCCCCCATCATCCGGCTGGTGGACACCACCATCTTCAATGCCCTCCAGCGCCGGGCTTCCGACATCCACATGGAAACCACGGTCAACGGCTTCCAGATCAAGTACCGGGTGGACGGCAGCCTCTTTCCGGCCGCGGATCCCATCGATCGGCGCTTCTCATCGCCCATCATCAGCCGCATCAAGGTCATGTCCGAACTGGACATCGCCGAGAAGCGCCGCCCCCAGGATGGCCGCTTCAAGCTGAAGGTCCGGGGCCGGGCCATCGATTTCCGCGTGAGCATCATGCCCACCATCCACGGCGAGGACGCGGTGATCCGCATCCTGGACAAGGAGAACCTGGGCGAGGAGTTCAAGGCCCTGAACCTGGATGTGCTGGGCTTCTCGCCCCACGAGCTGGCCCGCATCCGCCGCTTCGCCAAGGAGCCCTACGGCATGTTCCTGGTGACGGGCCCCACGGGCAGCGGCAAGACCACCACCCTCTACGCGGTCCTCTCCGAGATCCGCAGTCCCGAGGACAAGCTCATCACCATCGAGGATCCGGTGGAGTACCAGCTGGAGGGCGTCACCCAGATCCCCGTGAACGAGAAGAAGGGCCTCACGTTCGCCGTGGGCCTGCGCTCCATCCTCCGCCACGACCCGGACAAGATCCTGGTGGGCGAGATCCGCGACAACGACACGGCCCAGATCGCCATCCAGTCCGCCCTCACGGGCCACCTGGTCTTCACCACCGTCCACGCCAACAACACGCTGGACGTGATCTATCGCTTCCAGCACATGGGCGTGGAGGTCTACAACTTCGTCTCCGCCCTGAACTGCATCCTGGCCCAGCGCCTCGTCCGGGTGCTCTGCCCCAAGTGCAAAACCCCCGTGAAGAGCATCTCCTCCCAGGAACTCCTGGACCAGGGCGTGGATCCCGCCTGGGCGGCCTCGGCCACCCTGTTCGAGAAAGCCGGCTGCGTGGACTGCAACGGCACCGGCTTCAGGGGCCGCCAGGCCATTGTGGAGTTCATGGGCATGAACGACGAGATCCGCGACCTCATCTCCAACCGCGCCCAGCTCCGCGACATCAAGGCCGCCGCCCGCCGCAGCGGCATGCAGACCCTGAGGGAAAGCGCCCTGGAAAAGGTGCGCCAGGGCGTGACCACCTTCGCCGAGATCAACAAGGTCACCTTCCGGGAAGGGTGAAGGCTGCTGAAGCTTCCTCCCGTCCTGTTGCCAGCGGAGCCTCAGGGATGGACGAGAACCCTGATCCAGAGCTGGGGCTGGCTTGGGCGATCCGTGAGGATCTGAAGGTGATGGGTTTCCACCGTTGCGGGCCAGGGGCCCTGCCATTGCAGGCGGAGGGTGGCTCGTGCCACCGGAATCTGGACATCTCCCAGGATGTCCAGGTGGGGTGGATTGGAATCGGGCGAAAGAAGGACAGGCTGGCCATCCAGGGCCTGGACGGTGAGGGTTCCCACGGGCGCTGCAGGCGAGAGGGTGATGGGGTCCCCTTGGACGACCAGATCGTCCTGGACCATCCAGAGCACGTCAAGCCGGGCTTCGGGCTGTTCCGGGAGGCCCGTGGCCAGCACGAGCGTCTCCTGGCCGCTGCTGCGATCCAGGGGCAGGGCGCTCGGTTCCAGATCCAGACACAGCGTGCCCTTCATGGGCGTTTCCAGGATGACGAATCCGGAGAGCCATCCTGAAGCCTTGCCCAAATGGAGTTCGGGGCTGAGAGGGCGCTCGCTGGCAAAGGGGATTTCCAGGGATTGGGCCACATCGGAGCGCGAAAAGCCGTGGAAAGCGGCCTGGGGTTGCTGGAAGGCCAAGTAGGGCTTGACGAGGGCCCGAAGCATCACCACCTGCTCGGGGTGAAGGGTGTCGCTGGTCCTGAGCGTGATCTTTTTCTCAAGGGGGCCGATGTGGGGGCCGGCCTCAAGCGTCGCCCTCAACGTGGTGGCCTGGTTGGGCCCGAGGATCCGAGTGGGCAGGACAACCTGGGTGCAGCCGCAGTCCGTGGCGATCTCCAGAATGTGCACGGAACGCTGCCCGCGGTTGGCCAGAGGTATGTCAAGGGTGGTTCGGCCTCCGGGCACCATGCGTCCTGCATGGACCTGGCGGGGAAGTTCAAGGGCGGGAGGAGAGGGCGGCTCCAGGAAGCAGGACAGGGCGAACAGGATCCCGAGGGTGTGGATCATGGGTGCCTCCCCTGGAATCCGGTGACTTCCAGGGAATCGTCGAGGCGAGGGCGGAACGCAAAGTTCACCATTTCCGAAATGCCTGCAAACCGCGTCGGAACTCCATCAGGCGGCGGCTGAGGACGGAAGGCCCCACCGGCGGGATCG
>MWBB01000013.1 GCA_002068835.1 Acidobacteria bacterium ADurb.Bin340
GTCCCCAAGGCACTCCCCTTCCCCACTTCCAGCGAAGCGAGCAACACCCCATGAAGACGACCCGGAAGGTCCGCGAGATCCTGTCGCACTACGAAAGCGACAACCCCGGCACCAAGGCCAACCTGGCCCGGCTGCTGATGGCCGGCAAGCTGGGCGGCTCGGGCCGCATGGTGATCCTGCCGGTCGACCAGGGCTTCGAGCATGGCCCGGCCCGGAGTTTCGCCCCCAATCCGCCCGCCTATGATCCCCGCTACCACGCGGAACTGGCCATCGAGGCCGGCTGCAACGCCTATGCGGCTCCCTTGGGCTTCCTGGAAGCCATCGCCTCCGATTACGCCGGGGACATCCCCCTCATCCTGAAGCTCAACAACAGCGACAGCCTGAGCAAGGTCGAGCCCTGCAGCGCCGTGACCGGCAGCGTGGAGGACGCCCTGCGGCTGGGCTGCGCGGCCATCGGCTACACCATCTACCCGGGCTCCGGCGACCGGAACACCCAGTACGAGGACCTGCGCCAGCTCATCCTGGAAGCCAAGGCCGTGGGCCTGCCCACGGTGGTGTGGGCCTATCCCCGGGGCGCGGGCCTGTCCAAGACCGGGGAAACGGCGGCGGACGTGGTGGCCTACGCCGCCCAGATCGCCTGCCAGCTGGGGGCCCACATCGTGAAGGTGAAGCCGCCCAAGGCGGACCTCTTCGTGGCCGAGGCGGTGAAGACCTACGAGAAGCACCAGCTCCCCACGGGCACCCTGAAGGACCGCATTTCCGAGGTGGTGCGCAGTGCCTTCAATGGCCGTCGCATCGTGATCTTCAGCGGCGGGGAAGCCAAAGGCACCGAGGAGGTGCTGGCGGAGGTGAGGGAGATCGCCGCGGGCGGCGGCTTCGGCAGCATCATGGGCCGCAACGCGTTCCAGCGCCCCAAGCCGGAAGCCATCAAGCTGCTGCACGCCGTGATGGATGTCTACGCCAAGGCCTGAGGTTGGCAGGTTCCGGGGGCCGCTGGGCCTCCGGAACCGCAGAACCTGAAAGGGGCGGATGGACGGAATGCGCCTGCTGCTGACCCTCCTGGTGCTCGGCTTCGCTGGCCTGGTCAGCGGGGGGGATCCCTGGACTTCCCTCCGCCCGCCCCTTCAGATTCAGGGATTGGCCCAGGGCCTGCCCAACAGCACCGTCTATGCCCTCCGTCTGGACCGGTCGGGTCGCCTGTGGGTGGGCACCCAGGACGGGGTGGCCCGGTACGATGGCCGGTCCTGGATCCGGGTGCCCCTGCCGGATTCGGCCACCACCAATTTCGTGCGCGCCCTGGCGGAAAGCCCGGATGGAAGCCTTTGGTTCGGCACGGAGACGGACGGCCTCTGGCGCTTGAAGGATGGCCTGTGGACCCACCACAGCCGCAAGGATGACCTGCCCAGCGATCGGGTGAACAGCCTGCATGTCCATCGCGAAGGCGCTGGGTGGATCCTTGCCGTGGGTACCGGTGGCGGCGGTGTAGCCACCTTCCGGGATGGGCGCTGGCACCGGGAGGATCCCACCACCCCCGAGGGCCAGGCCTGGGTGTGGAAGTTCTCCCATCTGCCTTCCACGCCCACACGGGGCGGGCGGCTGGTGGCTGCGACCAAAAAGGGCTTCCTGGTGCTCCAGGAGGGGCGCTGGCGGCCCTTTACGGAACTGCCGGGGCTGGAGAACGAGGATGTGAACGATGTGGTCGCGGTGCCGGAACCCGGCGGCACGCGGCTGTGGGTGAGCGCCTGGAACCTGGGCCTGCTCGCCTGGGATGGGCGGCGCTGGGAGAAACACGCGCCGGAGAACGGGTTTCCTTCGCGCTTCCCCGTGACCCTGGCGACCACCCTGGGGCCTGGCGGCAAGCCTGTGCTCTGGGCCGCCACCTACGACCGGGGCCTGATCTGGCGGGAGGACGGCGCCTGGCGGGCGCTGGACGAGACCCGGGGGCTGCCCTCCAACGGGGTCTATGCGCTGCTCAACGGAGGGGGTGGAGAACCGGGCCTCTGGGTCGGCCTGCGGGGCGGGGGGTTGGTGGCCCTGGGGGCCGGGGGCTGGTGGTCCCTGGACCGCCAGAACGGGCTTCCCACCGCCGAGGTGCTGTCCCTGGCGGATGCCCTGGGCGGTCCGTGGATCGGCACCACCCGGGGTGCGATGCGCTGGGATGGATCCGCCTGGGTTCGGGAAGGCGTCGAGCATGGCCTTCCTTCCATCCACATCCAGGCGCTTGCCCCGGCTGTGGACCGGCCGGGGCTCTGGGCCGGAACCCTCGGCGGGCTGGCCTTCCGTGGTCCTGTCGGCTGGCGGAAGGTGGAGGTGGGGGTTCCCCTGGGGCCGGACCGGATCGTGAGCCTGTTGGAAACCCGTGGACCCGACGGACCGGTGCTCTGGATCGGCACCGAGGGTGGGCTGCTCCGGAAGGATGCCCGGGGTACCCGCCGCTTCACCACGCGGGACGGTCTTCCCGCCGACAACGCCTTCGCGCTCCGGGAAACGCGGGATGCCGCCGGACGGACCACCCTCTGGGTGGGAACCCGGGGCGGCGGCGTGGCTCGGCTGGTGGAGGGCCGCTGGATCCACCACGGCCGGGAGACGGGGCTGCCCAACACGACGGTCTACGGGTTCGGGGAACATCGGACCGCAGATGGCCGCCACTGGCTCTGGGCCGGAACCTTCGGGGGCGGAGCCGCCCGATTGGATCTGGATCGGCCCGATGGATCGTGGGAGGTCTTCAGCACCCGCAACCTGCCTGGGCTTCCCAGCGATGTGGTGGTGCGGGTCGAAACAGATGCCCAGGGGCGCATCTACCTGGCCACCCAGCGGGGCGTGGCCCGCCTGACCTTCAAGGATGCCCAGGCGCCGTCCCGTCCTACGGGCCTGGAGGCCTTCGGCAGCGGGGATGGACTGGTTCCGCTGGCCCTGACCTACGGCGCTTCCGTGAGGGATTCCCAGGGGCGGATCTGGGTGGCCACGGTGGAGGGGGCGGCAGCCTTCGATCCGGCCCGCGAACGAGAGCCGGAGCCCCTCCGGGGGCTCAGTCTCGCGGGGGTCCGCATCGGGCAGGCAGATCATCCCTTGAACGAGCCCCTCCGGCTGGGACACCGGGAGGGACCGCTGGCCCTCTCGTTCACCCTGCCCTGGCTCCATCGGGGGGAGGACCTTCAGTTCCGGAGCCAGCTGGTGGGCGCGGAGGACGAGCCGGGCCCCTGGGGGGCGCAGGCCAGCCGCGAATTCACCGCCCTGAAGCCCGGCCGGTACACGTTGCGCGTCTGGGCTCGGGATCACCGGGGACGCGAGGTGGGCCCCCTGGAGGTGCCCTTCCGCGTTGCACCGCCCTGGTGGGCGGGTCCCTGGGCCTGGTTGGCCGGGGGACTCCTGGTGGGCGGTGGACTGCTGCTGGCCCACCGGGTCAGGGTTCGCCTGCTCCGGCGTCGTACGTCGGAGCTGCGGACCCGCATCCGCGAGGCCACTGTCGAGCTGGAGCGGAGGGAGGTCGACCTTCGGCGTCTGGACGAAGAGAAGAACCAGTTCATGGGCATCGCAGCCCATGATCTGAGAACCCCGCTGACCGCCATTGGCTTGGCTGCAGAGGAACTGGCCCTGCCCGGGATCGCGCCCGAAACGGTTTCCCTCTCGGCCCGCCAGATTCTGCAGAGCGTGGAGCAGATGACGGCGCTCATCCAGAACCTCCTGGACATCAACCTCATCGAATCCGGGCGGCTCAGATTGACGCCGGAGGATCTGGATCTGCGGGTCCTGGGGGCCGAGCAGCAGATGCGCCACGGTTTCAAGGCCCGCACCAAGGGGCAGCGCATCGAACTCGACACCGCCTGGGATGAAGTGCCGGCCTGGGCCGATCTGGTCCACCTGCGGGAGGTGCTGGACAACCTGGTGTCCAACGCCCTGAAGTTCACGCCGCCCGGGCCTCCGGAACGGGTGATCTGGATCCGTGTCCGGGCCCAGGAGGGCGCAGGGGTGATGGAGATCCAGGACGACGGCCCCGGGTTCACTCCGGAAGACCATGTCCGGGTCTTCCAGCGCTTCGCCAAACTCAGTGCCCGTCCCACGGGGGGAGAGGCCTCCACGGGGCTGGGGCTTTCCATCGCCCGGAGCCTGACGGAGGCCATGGGAGGCCGCCTGGAACTGGAGAGCCAGCCCGGCCGCGGCGCCACGTTCAGGGTGATCCTGCCGGCCCGGGATCCAGGAACGGCCTGAGGCTTGTCCGGCTCGGGCCGTGCGCCTTGTTCGCGCCCGGATCAGCCGCGGCCAATGGCCAGCAGGTCCGAGGCGAACTCAAGCCATTGGCCGGCGGTGGAATCGTTGCCCAGGTTGCGCTCGAGGTGCTCCTGCGTGGGCTCCGGGATGGACAGGACCGGAATGCCCGGCATGGGGTAGGCCGTGCCGCACATCATGAAACGCGCAGCCTCGCCCAGCGTCACCACCTTCAGGCGGCCCATGGAGCGGGCCCAGCAGCCTTCCAGGAGGGTCTGCAGACGGTGCAGGTTCCAGGGGTGGACCACATGGTCGAAGGCCAGAGCCTCCCCAGCGCGCCGGTAGCCCACATAGGTCATGGCCAGCCCCAGGGTTCGGGGGGGCGCCACATCCCAGAACCCGCCCCGGCCCAGGGCGAAATCCGCATCCTTCTTGTGCAGGAGGCCCGCCAGGGCCAGGGCCTGCCAGACCAGGTAGCCGCCGCCGGGATCATCCTCCCAGTAGGGCAGGGGCCGCTGCAGGGCCGCGTCATCGGCGAAACCGCCCACCAGCAGGATCAGGATGGGGCCCCGCTCCGGGAACAGGGTGGGCAGGTCCAGGGGGCGGAACCGTCGCCGGTCCTGATGGGGCGCCACCACGCGATCCTGGCGGCGGCGCTCCAGGTCCGGGGCCTGCACGTGGGCCGTGCGCAGGCGGGAGCCTTCCTCGGTGGCTTCCACCTGGAGTCGGCCCAGCTCGAGGCGCTGGAGGATCTCCTCGAAGGTGAACTCGGCGGTGTCCAGGGGAGAGGGCTCCCGGGGCGGAAAGGTCACGGCATCACCTCAGGGCCAGAACGTGCCGGCGGCGCCGCCGTCGATGGGTATGACGGCGCCCGTGGTCCAGGCGCTTTCAGGGGAGAGCAGGTGCAGCACGAGGGCCGCCACTTCTTCGGGGCGGCCCAGCCGCTGGAGGGGGTTCACCCGGGCGAGCCGAGACAGGTCGGCCGCCGGATCGCTGGAACGGGACAGTCGCGCCTCCACCATGGGGGTGTGCATGGGCCCAGGAGCGATGGCATTGGCCCGGATGCTCCGGGGTGCCCACTCGAGGGCCAGGACCTGGGCCAGCATGTGCAGGCCGGCCTTGGCGATGCAGTAGGCTGCGGAATCGGGAATGGGCCGCAGGCCGATGTTCGAGCCCACGAGCACCACGCTGGCGCCTTCCCGGAGGCGCGGCCCCAGGTGGTGGCAGATCAGCCAGGGCCCCCTCAGGTTGCTGGCCACCATGCGGTCGAAGGTAGCGGCATCCGTGCCCGTCACGCTTCCCGTGGCCAGTTCCCCGGCGGCGAGCACCATTCCATCCAGTTCCGGGCATTCTGCGGCGAAGGCGGCCACGGCGGCCTCGTCGGCATGGTCCAGGACGGCCCGGGGAGCCTGGGGCAGGGTTTCCTGCAGCGTCGCATCTCGCCGTCCCAGGAGGATCGGATGGGCTCCCAGCTCCGCAAGCTCCCGGGCAACGCAGCGTCCCAGGCCGCTGCCAGCCCCGGTCACCAGGATCCGTGCGCCCTTCAGCCTCATGCCCGAGGAGCGCCAGGGGTGACCACGCCTCCGCTCACGGCCCAGGTGAGGGCCTGTTCCGGCGTCACATCCACGGGGCGGATCCGTTCCGCCGGCACCATGACCACATAGCCCGAGGTGGGATTGGGCGCGGTTGGAATGTAGACCGCCACCAGATGCTGTCCCTCGGGTACGGCCCAACTGCAGTCCCGCCGGGCCACGAAGCCCAGGGTGTGGCTGCCGGGATGGGGCCATTCCACCAGCACCACCTCCTTGAAAGAGCCGCCCTGGCCGTTCTGGATGGCCCCCATGAGCTGTTTCGTGGCGCCATAGATGCTCTTCACCACGGGGACGTGGAGCATCAGCTCGTCCATCCAGGCCAGCAACTGGCGCCCCAGGATGTTGCTCACCAGGACGCCCACCAGGAGGAGCAGCAGGAGGGTGACCACCGCCGACAGGAACGCCAGCTCCCAGTAGGGCGGCACCGGCAGGCCGAGACGCTGGGAAATCCAGGTGAGGGGCCCCCGCGAAAGGTCCACCAGCGTCGCGAAAATCGCCTTCAGCAGCCAGATGGTCACCACCAGCGGCAGAAGGGAAAAAAAGCCTGCGAGGAGGTATCTCCGGATCATGCTTCGGGATCCCCTGGGGACTTGCTGCGCTGCTGGATGGCGAGGATCCGCTTGCCCGCCACCTTCCAGAAATCGTGGAAGTAGCTGTAGCCGCTCCAGATGGCCAGGGCCATGGCCACCCACAGCAGGATCACGCCCATGCCCACGAAGAAGCTGTAGGCACGGTTGAGCTGGATGAAGAACTTGAAGACCTCCACGCCGGTCCATTGGTAGAGCCAGAGATCCAGCTGGGGGCCGAGGATGAGGCAGGAGATGGCGGCGATCTGGGCGCCCAGCTTCCATTTGCCGATCCAGTCTGCGGCGATGACGATGCCCTCTTCCGCAGCAATGCCTCGGAGGCCCGTCACCGCCATCTCCCGGGCCAGGATGATGAAGACCATCCATGCGGGAGCCAGACGCAGCTCCACGAGGGAGAGCAGGGCCCCGGCGATCAGGAGCTTGTCCGCCAGCGGATCCAGCAGCTTGCCGAGGGTGGTGACCTGGTTCCATCGGCGGGCCAGGTAGCCGTCGAAGAAATCCGTGATGGAGGCGGCCCAGAACACCAGCACCCCGATGACTTCGAAGCGGGTGACCCGGGTCATGAGCACCACCACCAGCACAGGAACCAGCAGGATCCGCACAAGGGTCAGGTAGGTGGGAAGGTTCATGGGTCGTCAGGGCTCCAGGTGCCAGCCTACTACAGCAGGATCAGGGCTCCCCGGGCCGCGAGGGGTTGCCACTCCTGGGCTGGGAGGGCTGGGAAGCCCGGATCGCCCATGCCGAGGTAGGTCCGGCTGGCTTCGCAAACCCGCACCACCGTGCCCCGGGCCTGGATCTGGGCCAGGCACTCCAGGGCCGCAGGATCCTCCAGCAGTTCCAGGGCCCCGTGGGCCAGGCCCAGCCAGGGCGTGTCGAGAGGTAGATGGGTCAGCGTCTCCAGCAGCAGGCGTCGGCCCAGGGCCCGATCCCCCGGGGCGAAGGCGCTGCGCAGCAGCAGCACCGGTCGGAGGGGCTCCGCAGGGGGGTGTCCGGGATTCGGCTCCGGCGCGGGTTCCACAGCCAGGGGGCGCACGGGCCGTCCGGGCACGTCCAGGCGCCAGCCGCGGCCTTCCGCGTGCACGGTCGGGGGATGCCCCAGGCGCGTGAGGAACCGGGCAAGGTTCGTCTGCAGCATCTCGTCCGGACCGACGAGGATGCGCAGGGGCAGGGCCGGATGCCGCTCCAGGGCCGCCTTCACCTCCAGCAGGGCCTGGGACACGGTGACATCGCTCAGTTCCAGCGTCAGGATGTCCATGGAGAGGATGGTAGTCCCCTTGGCCCAGGAAGATCCGTTCGAATTGAAAGCTTGGCTCCGGGCGGAGGCCCGGGCTCTGGGCTTCGTTCGGGTGGGCTTTGCTTCCTGTGAGCCTTTCGAATCGGAGCGGACCCGGCTGGAAACCTGGCTGGCGGCGGGGGGCCGGGATCTGTTCCCCTACCTGGGGACGCCGGATCTGGTGGAACCGGAGCGCCTCCTGCCGGGCGCCCGCACGGCCCTGGTTGGATTCTTTCCCTACGCCCGTCCCGATGCGGTTCCCGGGGCCGTTCCCGGATCCCTCAAACTCAGCCGGTACACCTGGGGCCCCGACTACCACATGGTGCTGAAGGGACGGCTCGGTCGGCTTCTGCGGATGGCGGAAGCGAGGATTCCCGGACTCCAGGGGCGGGTCTGCGTGGACACGGCTCCCCTCCTGGAACGGCAGATGGCGGTTCGGGCCGGGTTGGGCTGGCAGGGCAAGCACACCCTGCTCATCGCCGGGAAGGGCGGATCCTGGGGGTTTCTCGGGGTGCTGCTGCTCACGGTGGACCTGCCCCTGGATGCGCCGTTCCCGGCGGATCGATGCGGCGCCTGCACCGCCTGTCTGGAAGCCTGCCCCAGTGGGGCCCTGAGCCCATTCCACCTCGATCCCTCCCGGTGCCTCACGACCTACACCCTGGAAACGGAACGGGAACCGCCCGTGGAGGTCGCGCGGGCGCTGAGGGCGACTGGCTGGGCCGCAGGCTGTGACCGCTGTCAGGAGGTTTGCCCCTGGAACCGGGAGCCGGTCTGGGGTGATCCTGTTCTGTGGGGCGGTCCCAGTGCCCTCCATGCTGTTCCCGAAGCGGAACTGCCTCGGGGCACCGCCCAGTGGCAGAAACTCACCCGCCGCACGGCCCTGAGAAGGGTTCGACACCGGCACTGGCGGGCAACGTTGGCGCGCATCACCGGTCGTTCCTGAAGTTTCGTTGGAATGTCCACGCTGTTTTGCCTATAACGGGCTTTTAAGTCCCGTCTCCGGAGGCCCCCTCGATGGCCATGAAAAACTTCACGATCCAGGACGCTTCCGAACTGTACGGCGTGAAGGAATGGGGCTACGGCTATTTCGGCATCAACAGCAAGGGGCATCTTGAGGTTTGTCCCACCCAGGATGAAAACCTCAGCATGGATGTGTTCGAGATCGTGCAGCACCTGCGCAAGAAGGGCGTGCATCCCCCGCTGCTGCTGCGTTTCCCCCAGATCCTGACCACCCGTGTCCAGGAGATCAATGAAGCCTTCCGCAAGGCCATGCGGGAATGCGGTTACGAAGGGGACTACCAGGGAGTCTTCCCCGTGAAGACCAACCAGATGAAGGAAGTGGTGGACCAGGTGGTGAAGGCGGGCTTCAAGTACCGCTACGGCCTGGAAGCTGGCTCCAAGCCCGAACTGATGATCGCCTTGTCCATGAACCTGCACCCCGAGGCCTTGATCCTCTGCAACGGCTACAAGGACGAGAACTTCATCCGCATGGCCCTGCTGGCCCGTCGCGCGGGCCGCAACGTGCTCATCACCGTCGAAAAGATGACGGAACTGCCTCTCATCCTGAAGGTGGCCAAGGAACTCAAGGTGGAGCCCCTGGTGGGCCTGCGGGCCAAGCTCTCGGCGCCGGGGGCCGGCAAGTGGGAATCCAGCGCCGGCGACCACGCCAAGTTCGGTCTGACCACCCGGGAGATCCTGGAGGCGGTGGAGGTGATGGAGAAGCGCGGGATGCTGGAGAGCATCCGGGAGCTTCACTTCCATCTGGGCAGCCAGATCACGGACATCCGGCGCGTGAAATCCGCCATGAAGGAGGCCACGCGCCTCTACGCCAAGCTGCGCAAGCGGGGTGTGCCCATCACCTACCTCAACGTGGGCGGAGGCCTGGGGGTGGACTACGATGGCAGCCGCACGACCTTTTCCAGCTCCATGAACTACACCGTCAACGAGTACGCGGCGGACGTGGTCTGGAACGTGAAGGAGATCTGTGGCCAGGAGCAGGTGCCCCTGCCGAACCTCCTGAGCGAAAGCGGCCGCGCCGTGGTGGCGTACCACCAGATGGTGGTGGTGGACATCATCGGCCTCATCGATACCACCTACGCCAAGTACAAGGTGGAACTCACGGGCCAGGAGCCCCAGATCATCAAGGATCTGGCCTACACCCGGGACCACATCTCCGTGAAGAATTTCGCGGAGATGTACCACGATGCCATCACGCAGAAGGACGAGCTGCTCACCCTCTTCAACCTGGGCTACCTGAGCCTGGAGGATCGCGCCAAGGGCGAAACGATCTTCTGGGAGGTGTGCCGGAAGCTGAGCCGCATCCTGTCCTACAAGTCCCTCAAATACATCCCCGAAGAGTTCCAGGACCTCAGCAAGAGCCTGGCGGACAAGCTCATCGCCAACTTCAGCGTGTTCCAGTCCCTGCCGGACCACTGGGCCATCGACCAGCTCTTCCCTGTGATGCCCGTGCACCGCCTGAAGGAAAAGCCCACCCTTTCGGCCACCCTCTGCGACATCACCTGCGACAGCGACGGCAAGGTGGACAAGTTCATCGATCTGAAGGATGTGCGGGACGAGATCCCGCTCCATGAACCCAAGCCCGGCGAGCCCTACTACCTGGCGTTCTTCATGACGGGCGCCTACCAGGACACCCTGGGCATGCGCCACAACCTCTTCGGAACGCCCAACGAAGCCCACGTGGTGGTGAACGAGGATGAGGATTTCCGCATCCAGCAGATCGTCCCCGCCCAGACCATCGACGAGGTGCTGCGCAGCGTCCACTACGATCCGGCCCAGCTGATCGAAGGACCTGCCCGGAAGGGGAAGCGGGGGGATGCCGAAGAGGACCTTCGCAGCTTCCTGGTGGAGCAGCGGAAGCTCCACACCTATCTGGACGTGTAGCTACTCGATCACGAAGAGCTTTTCGAAGTTCACGGCTGCCAGGAGATCCCGCACCTCCCGGGTGGGGCCTTCCAGGATCACCTGCTGGCCCTTGGCCTCGGTGCGTTCCCGCAGCAGCAGCAGGGCTCCGAGGGCACTGGCGTCGAGGCAGGTCAGCCCGGAGAGTTCCAGGCGCACCTGCCGCAGGCCCGCCACCTCCAGCAGGGGCAGGGTGGCCGCCCGGAAACCCGCCTGGGCCTCGAACGTGAAACGGCCTTCCAGCTTCACCGTGGCGGTGTTGCCTTCCACATGGGCGGTGCAGTCCACATCGTCCTCCGGCGCCGGGAACGGCCCGCCCATCTTATACCCGTCCCGGCGCTACACTTGCGGGCATCCGGAGTCGCCATGACCCTTCCGCTTCCCTTCAAAGCCGGCCAGCTGGTGGTGCTGGTGCTCAAGGAACCTCGGGAGCGCATCTGGGGGCGCCTCCTGGGGCTGGAGGCCGCGGGCATCGCCCTGCGGGGAATCGATGTGAACCCCTGGGAGGAAGTCATCGGCTTCGTGCGCCGCGGCGATGCGGACCTGGCGGCCCTCGGCACGCGCTTCCTGCCCATGCACCGGGTGGAATCCCTCTACCTGGACGAACCCAGCTCCGGCGTGCCCAGCCTGTCCGAGGACTTCGAGCGGCGCACGGGGCGGAATCCCCTGGATTTCCTGGCGGACTGTTCCCTCCTGCCAGAATGAGGCCATGCGCAGACTGGCCTTCTTCATCTCCGGGACCGGCGGCAACGCCCTGAACCTGCTGGCGGCCTGCCGGGACGGCCGCGTGCCAGGAGAACCTGTGGTGGCGGTCTGCTCCAGCTCCAAGGCCGCAGGCATCGCGCGACTGGAGGCTGCGGGCCTGCCCGTGCGCGTGGTGCTGCGGAGCGCCCACCCCGATGACGAAACCTACAGCGAGGCCTGCTACGAGGCGGTGGAAGCCGAGGGGTCCGAGGTGATCTGCCTCTGCGGGTTCCTGAAAAAGCTGGTGGTTCCGTCCCGGTGGGAGGGCCGCATCCTCAACATCCATCCCGGTCTGCTGCCGGAGTTCGGTGGGCCCGGCATGTACGGCATGCATGTGCACCGTGCGGTGCTGGCCGCCGGGGCCCCCGAATCCGGCTGCACCATCCATCTGGTAGACAACCAGTACGACCATGGCCGCATCCTGGCCCAGGCCCGGGTGCCCGTCCTTGCGGATGACACGCCGGAGGCCCTCCAGCAGCGCGTGTACGCGGAGGAGATGCGGCTCTACCCTGAAGCCCTGGCCGCCTTCCTGCGGGCATGAAGAAGGGCGGCCCGGAGGCCGCCCTTCTTCCGTGTGACAGCGTTCAGCGGGTGGGGCGCCCGGGTGTGAAGGGGGCCTTGGCGGCCTCCAGGGCGGCTTCCAGGCGCTGGAGGTCCTGCAGGGTGGCGTCGAAGCTGTGTTGGGCTTCGGCCAAGCCCTGCTCGGCCCAGGCGAGGTTCTGGCGCTGGGTCTGGGTGGGAAGCTGGGTGGTGGCCCACACGCTGCCCACCACGGTGCGGATGCGGTCCAGGAGGCCGGGCGCCGTGGGCTCCTGGCGAGCGGCCACGGTGCGGTCGCCCTGCAGGCGTTCCTGGAGATCCTTGAGCGCGTGCCCTGCGGTGCGGGCATCGGCCAGGAGGGCCGGATCCGCCCCAGGGGTTTCCAGCAGGGCCTTCCGCACATGATCCAGGCGGTTCCTGGCTTCGGCCAGGCGGCCCGACAGGCCTTCGCCCCGGCGCTGCACCTCGCCCATGCGGGCGCTGAAGGCGCTGTAGTCCTGCCACTGGGCGGCCGTCAGGCGGTGGGCGTCCAGGGGTTTCACCTCGAAGGAAACCGGGGTCCCCACGGGTTTCAGAACCCCATCAACCTTGAAGGCCAGGCGTGCCTCGTAGCGTCCGGGTGCGGCCAGGGCCCCGCGGGGGCCGTAGTCCCAGGGATCCCGCTCGCCTTCGGTCTTGAGCCGGATGGGGGCCGGGTTGGGGAAGCGCAGGTCCCAGGCGACGCGGTGCAGGCCCTTGGCGGACTTCACGGCCAGGCGCCGAACCACCTGGCCTTCGGGGCCGCTGATGGTGATCACCCCGCCGGGTTCGTCTTCGCGGTCCTCGGCCCGCAGGGCCTCCCAGCCGGGGAAGGCCACATCCTGGCCCGCCTTGGCGGCTTCCTTCTCCCGCTCCTGGCGCTGCTTCTTGAGGCTCTTCGGGGCGGCGTTCACGTGGTAGGTGAACACGGCGCCGAAGGGCGGGTTGGGCGCCAGGTAGAGGGCATCGCCCTGGAAGGATTTTCCGGGTCCGCCGAAGGGAACGCCCTGGATGAAAGCCAGGGCCGGGCGCAGGCCGAAGAGGTGGGCATCGGCCTGGAAGGCGTCGGGCTTGGCTTCGCGGAGGGGCGTGAGGTCATCCAGCACGTAGAAGCCCCGTCCGAAGGTGGCGGCCACCAGATCGCCCTCCCGGGCCTGGATGGCCAAGTCCCGCACCGCGATGGGCGGCAGGTCGGTGAACCTGGACCAGGTCTGCCCCGCATCCAGGCTGAAGAAGAGGCCGAATTCGGTGCCGCAGTAGAGCAGGCCCTCCCGGGCGGGATCCTCCTTCACGGTGTAGACGCTGCCCCGCTCGGGCAGGTTGGCCGCGATGGCTTCCCAGGTGCGGCCCCGGTCGCGGGACCGCAGCAGGTAGGGCCTGAAATCGCCGTTCTTGTGGTTGTTGAAGGCGGCGTACACCGTGTCGGCCCGGTGGGGGCTGGCATGCAGGCATGAAACGTAGGTGAGGTCGGGCACGCCGGGGAAGCGGTCCACCTTGCGCCAGGCCCCGCCGCCGTCCTCGCTCACCTGGATCAGGCCGTCATCCGTGCCCACGAAGAGCAGGCCTTCGGCCTTGGGGCTTTCGTCCAGGGCCACGATGTTGCCGTAGAAACTGGTGGAGGCGTTGCGGGCCACCGCATCCACGCTCCACACCTTGTCCATGAGCTTCAGGCGGCTGCGGTCGATCTGCCGGGTGAGGTCCGGGCTCACGGCCTTCCAGGAATCCCCGCGGTCGTCGGTGCGGAAGAGCTTCTGGGCCGCGAAGTAGAGGCGTTTTGCCTTGTGAGGGCTCAGAAGCAGGGGCGCATCCCAGTTCCAGCGGAAGGGCGCCTCGCCGGGCGCGGGCTGGGGCTGCAGCTCCACCTGTTCGCCGGTCTTCCGATCGAAGCGGATCAGGCCGCCGTACTGGCTCTCCGCATAGACGGTGTCGGGATCCTCGGGATCCACCTGGCTGTAGAAGCCATCGCCGCCGTTGGTGACGAACCAGTCGTAGTTGGTGGCGCCGTGCAGGTTCCGGGTGCGGCTGGGCCCGCCCATGGAGTAGTTGTCCTGGGTGCCGCCGTAGATGTTGTAGAAGGGCAGGGCATTGTCCACGGCCACCCGGTAGTACTGAATCACCGGCAGGTTGGTCTTGAACTCCCAGGTGGCGCCCCGGTCGTGGCTTTCGTACACGCCGCCATCGCAGCCCGCGATGAGGTGCCGCGTGTTGGCGGGGTCGATCCAGAGGGCATGGTTGTCCACGTGCTTGTGGGTTTCGCCCAGGCGGCGCCAGGTCTTCCCGCCGTCCTCGGTGATCTGCAGCCAGGTGTCCAGGGAATAGACCCGCAGCGGATCCACCGGATCGCAGACCAGCTCCTGGTAGTACTGGGCGCTGCCGGACACGATGGGGTTCCGGCGCTCCCAGGTGCGACCGCCGTCGGTGCTGCGGAAGAAGCCTCCGGTCTTGTTGGCGGCCTCGATGGTGGCGTACACCGTGTCGGGCTCCGTAGGTGGGATCGCCAGCCCGATGCGGCCCAGATCCTCCTTGGGCAGCCCGTCCGTGAGCTTCGTCCAGGTCTTGCCGCCATCCAGGCTCTTGTGGATCGCGCTGCCGGGTCCGCCGTTCACGATGCCCCAGACATGGCGCCGCCTCTGGTAGGTGGCGGCGTAGAGCACCTCGGGATCCCGGGGATCCATGAGCAGGTCGGTCACGCCGGTGTGGGCATCCACGGGGAGGATGGAGGTCCAGGTCCTGCCGCCGTCGATGGTCTTGAAGAGGCCCCGTTCGCCGCCTTCCTTCCAGAGCGGCCCCTGGGAGGCCACGTAGACCACGCGGCCATCCTTGGGGTGCACCAGGATCTTGGCGATGTGCTCGCTGGCCCTCAGCCCCATGTGTTCCCAGTTCTTGCCGCCATCGAGGCTGCGGTACACCCCGTCGCCGTAGCCCACGGATCGCTGGGAGTTGTTCTCTCCGGTGCCCACCCAGACCACCTTCGGATCGCTGGGATCCAGGGTCACGCAGCCGATGGAGTAGGACGTGGCCTTGTCGAAGATGGGGGTCCAGGTGGTGCCCGCATTGATGGTTTTCCATACGCCGCCGGAGGCCACGGCCACGTACCAGGTGTCCAGGTGCGTGGGATCGAGGGCCAGATCGCCCACCCGGCCTGAGGTGACGGCCGGACCGATGCTGCGGAAGGGCAGGTCCGCCAGGGGCGAAGCCTTGGGCGCCTCGGCCTTGGCCTTGGGGGCCGGAGCCGCCAGGACCGGCACGGCGGCCAGCAGGAAGACGAGGGCGGGCAGGGCGCGGGGCATGGTGCCTCCTATTACGAGGTTTGTTGCCCCATCATGCCCGAAGGCCCGCCGTGGAACAGGTTTTTGTCGCTAGGCTGGAGCGTTCCTGGATGGAGGCAGCAATGAGCAAGCTGAAGGTCGCCGTCAGCGGTGTGGGAAGCCTGGGGCAGCACCACGCCCGGATCGCCGCGGCTTCGGAGCAGGCGGACCTGGTGGCGGTGGTGGACGTGAGCGAGGCCCGGGGCCGGGAGATCGCGGAGAAGTTCGGCACCCGCTGGGTGGCGGATCTGGCCCAGGTGCTGCCGGAGGTGGATGCGGTGCAGGTGGCGGCCCCCACGGGGTTCCACCACGGCATCGGGGTGCAGGTGCTCCAGGCCGGCAAGCACATCCTCATGGAAAAGCCGCTGGCGGCCAGTCTGTCCGAAGGCGAGGCCCTGCTGGCGGCGCTGGAGCAGGCCCGGGCCGCGCACCCCGGACTGATCGCCGCGGTGGGCCATCTGGAACGCTTCAACCCCGCAGTGCAGGCGCTCCGGGCCAAGGGGTTCAAGCCCCGCTTTGCGGAGGCCACGCGGGTTTCGCCCTTCCCCATGCGGAGCCTGGAAGTGGACGTGGTGATGGATGTAATGATCCACGACCTGGACCTGCTGCTGGCCCTGGTGGGACGGCCCGTGGTGGACGTGGAGGCATTCGGAGTGCCCGTGCTCACCAAGTACGCCGATGTGGTGAACGCGCGGCTGAAGTTCGAAGGGGGCGGTTTCGCCACGGTCACCGCCAGCCGGGTGGCTCGCAAGAAGGAACGCACCCTCCGGGCCTTCGGCGAGAATGCCTATGCCAGCCTTGATTTTGCGGCCCAGAAGCTGGAGCTGCTGAACCTCGTGCAGGGGCCGGAAGGCCCGCAGGTGCTGCCCGAGGTGGTGGACATTACGGAAGGCGAGCCGTTGAAACTCGAATTGGAAGCCTTCTACGCCGCGTGCCTCCAGGGGAGCGGCGACACCGTGCCCTGGGCCGAGGCGTTCCAGGCCATGCGGGTGGCCGATCAGGTGCAGCGCTCTGTGGCCCGCAGCCTGGAGGAGGCCCTGAAGGGATGACCGCCCCCTTCTTCGACCTGGCCTCCCTGGCCAAGCCCCTGGTGACCGCGCCCCTGGCGTTGCGCCACCTGGACCTGGACGCGGATCGCAGGGAGGCGCTGGGCTTGGACCGCTGGCCTCGCCCTCTCACGGTTCGACAGCTTCTGTCCCACAGCGCGGGGCTGCCGCCCTGGCTGCCCTTCACGGGGGAACCCCTGGCGGAGCAGTTGGCACGGGGCTTCCCGGCAGGAAGCCATGCCCTGCTCCGGGAAGGCCAGGATGGACGGGCCGTCTATTCGGACCTGGGCTACCGACTGCTGGCGGAGCTGATCGAGCAGGCCACGGGCCGGGACTGGAGGGATCTGGGCGCCGAAGCCTCGGGCCTCCTGGCGGCCCCCTGGCCCCGGACGGCCGTTCCGGTGCCCGAGGGGCCCGATGCGGAAGCCTGGCCCCTGGCGGCATCGGGCAGGCCGCTTCCGCCCCGGGGGCCGGACCTCCCCCAGGATGCCAACGCCCGAGCAGGAATGAAGGGCCACGCCGGCTTCGGGGCGGATCCCGACACCCTGAGGATGGCCTTGCAACGCTGGGTCGCCGGGCGGAACCCGGAACGCATGGCCCAGGACCAGGCTCGGGCGTCGGATGGAACCGTATGGGGGCTGGGACTCCAGCGGGCCTTCGACGGGGCAGGCCGATTCGGACAGTTGTTGTCGCGGGTTCCCCTGGGCCTCCAGGGGGTTCATGTGGTGGCGAGTCTGGAAGAACACCTGCCGGAGTCCCTGAACGCCTACGGCGAGGCTTCCGGGCGCCCAACGGCCTTCTGGATGCATTTCGCCTTCACGGGGCCCGCGCTCTTCGTCCGACCGGAGGACGGCCTCTGCATCGCCCTGCTGCTGCACCGCCGCGGGCCCTCGGGAGAGCTGCTGGATCTCGACACCCTCCGGGCCCGTCGCTGGCACCTGCTTCGGCGCTTCCTCTCGTAGCGGGTACCCTGGAGCCATGCGCAGCGCGGCTCCTTTCGTCCTCCTGCTGGCCACGGCCCCCGTCCTGGCCCAGATTCCCATCCGGGTGGGCCTGTCCACCCAGGCCACCGAACACCTCGTCAGCCTCGAAGGGGGCGGTGATGTGCTGACCCGCAGCGGCCGGGCGCTCTTCACCCTGAAGCCCGGGGAAACCCTGCGGATCTGGTGGGACAGCCGGGGCGAGGCGGATCCCGCCGACGGCTACCGGGTGCAAGTGGGCCCACCGGTGGAAGTGGCCGCTGCGGAGGCGGTGATGGCCAAGCTGCGCCTTCTGGGCGAGCAGCCCGAGCGGGTTCGGGTGAGCGATGGGGACACTTGGCGGGTGCTCACCGGCTGGTTCGACCAGGCGGGGGATGCGGAACCGATCCTCCGGAAACTGGGGGGCCTCGGCTTCGAAGAACTCTGGGTCTCCACGGAGAAGCGGGACCGTGCGCCGCGCCAGGGGCGGGCCCTCTACGGCATCACCGAGCGCTACGAGCGCCGCGCCCTTCCCCTGGAGGGCGTCCGCTTCCGGCCCAAGGGCGAACTGACCCAGGTGCAGGGCAAGGGGCGCTACCGGGGCTTCGTGGAGATCCTTCCCAATGCCCAGGGGCGCCTCACGGTGGTTAACGAGGTGGAACTGGAAACCTACCTTCGGGGCGTGGTGCCCAAGGAGATGGGAGCCTGGCAGTTCCCGGCCCTGGAGGCGCTCAAGGCCCAGGCGGTGGCCGCCCGCACCTACGCGGTGGCGAACCGGGGCAAGCGTGCGAAAGAGGGCTTCGACCTGCTGGATACCGTCGCGGATCAGGTCTACGGTGGGCGGGATGGCGAGCAGAGCCTCACGGACCGCGCCATCGAGGAGACCCGGGGACTCGTCGCCACGCACAACGGTCGGCCCATCCAGGCCCTCTTCATGGCCAACTCCGGCGGGCACACCGTGGACAACCGCTTCGTGTTCGGCGGGGGTGCCACCCCCTACCTCAAGTCCGCCTCCAACTACCTGGACCAGCCCACCACCCTGCGATTCACGGGCCGCTATGCTCCCGTTGGAGAGCAGGCCTGGCTCAGTTCCGAACTCCTGGCCCTGGCGGCCGTGGGGGCTGTTCCCGACGGGATGCTCGAGGGGGACCGGCTGGCCCAGCCCGCCCGCGGCGCGGATCTGCGCGCCGCGGTGAAGACCCTGACGGACCGCCTGCGTCTGCCGGAATCGGCAGCGTTGCCGCCGGATGGAGGCCGAGGCCTCCTGCTCTGGATGGCGCGGTGCTTCCAGATGGAGGCTGTGGTTCCGGGGATCGAGCGGCCCCAGGATGCCCGCTACTTCCTGGGCGCCCCGGAGGTGGGGGAGGCGGACCTGCCGCTGGCCTCCTTCCTGGTGCGCCGTGGGGTGGTGCCCCCTCCGCTGTGGCGCACGGCCCGGCCCACCTTGGGGCAGGCCCTGGGGGTGCTGGGGCGTCTCTGGGCCGAGCTGGAACCCCTGGAATGGTCCGAAGGAACGCTGCTGCGGGATGGGCAGGTGCGGGTGAAGAACAGCGGCCCGGGTCCCTTGAAGCTGGCTCCGGCGCCGCTGGTGGCCGAGGAGGCCCCAGGGGGGCATCTGCGGCTGGTGGCCTCCACTGCCGCGCAGGTGGGGGATCGCCTCCGCTGGCTTTCCTCGGAAGAGGGCAGTCGCATCCTGGTGCGGCGCCTGGATCCTGATGGTTCCAGCATGGACCGCTACAACCCCACGGCCCACTGGCGGGAGGAGTTGAAGGAGGCCGACCTCCTGGCCCGCTTGAAGGCCCGGGCGGGTCTGGGGAGCCTGCAGTCCATGGATGTGGTGCACAACGAGCACGGACGCGTGCTGGAACTCATCGTGAAGGATGGCGCGGGTCGGCCCCACCGATTCACGGGCATGCGCATCCGGCTGCTGCTGGGCCTCAAGGACAACGTCTTCCGCATGATCGAAACAGGGCGGAGGCCGGACCGGCGATGGATTGTCTACGGGCGCGGCTGGGGCCATGGCGTAGGCATGGACCAGACCGGAGCCTACGGCTACGCCCTGGAAGGCTGGACCTTCGATCGCATCCTCAAGCACTACTACCAGGGGATCGAGCTCACGCCCGTGGGGCGGTAGCCCGCCCGTGGCTCCGATCCGCCTTCCAGTGGCCCCGGTCTTTCCGGATCCCCGGGGCGCGGATGAGGACGGCCTGCTGGCGGTGGGAGGGGATCTATCCACGGCGCGGCTGCTGGCGGCCTACCGCCGGGGCATCTTTCCCTGGTACGAGGAGGGCCTGCCCATCCTGTGGTGGTGTCCACCCGAGCGGGCCGTCTTCCTGCCCGGGGAGGGGCGCCTTCCGGACCGGGCCCGCCGGGCCCTGCGGCGGCACCCCTTTGAGATCCGCTTTGATACGTCCTTCGAGGCGGTCATTGCGGGCTGCCAGCGGGCGCCTCGGAAGGGTCAGGGCGGCACCTGGATCACCGAGGGCATGCGGGCGGCCTACACCCGCCTTCACCATGAGGGGCATGCCCACAGCGTGGAAGCCTGGCGGGGCGGCCGCCTTTGCGGCGGGCTCTATGGACTGGCCCTCGGCGGCGCCTTCTGCGGCGAGAGCATGTTCAGCCTGGAGCCCTATGCGAGCCGGGCCGCCTTCCAGGCCCTGTGCGAGCAGCTTTGGGCCAGTGGCTTCCGGCTGCTGGACGGCCAGTTGCCGAACCCCAACCTGGAGCAGCTTGGCGCCCAGGTGGTGGATCGCGAGGCCTACCTGGGCCTGCTGAAGGAGGCGCTGGCGGCGCCGATGGCGTGGCCGGTCAGGCCCAGCGCCCCGGAATGAGGTGGCCGCAGCCCGGACATGTTCCCGCAGCCAGTTGCGAGAGGGTGGCCCGGTGGCGCTCCCGGTGGATGAGGCCCAGGCCGCAGCGTGGGCACCAGGTGGTGGTCCCTTCGGCATCCGGAAGGTTGCCGGTGTAGACGAAGGCCAGGCCCTCCTCCAGGGCCCATCGCCGGGCTTGCCGGAGGGTTTGCAGAGGCGTGGGAGGAAGGGCGAGCATCCGGTGGGCGGGATGGAAGGCTGTGAGGTGCAGGGGGGTGCCGGGGCCCAGGTGGTCCCGGATCCAGGCGGCCAGGGCGCGGATCTCGGCTTCCGAATCGTTCTGGCCGGGAAGGAGCAGGGTGGTGAGCTCCAGCCACAGGCCCGCCGCCGCCATGGCCTGGAGGTTCTCCAGCACCGGCGCGAGGCGCCCCCGGCACCATCGGCGGTAGAAGGTTTCGGAGAAGGCCTTGAGGTCGACGTTCGCCGCATCGAGCAGCGGCATCAGCTCCCGGAGAGGCGCTGCAGAGGCGTAGCCGCTGGTCACCGCGAGGGTTGACAGTCCCGCATCCCGGCAGGCGGACGCCACGTCAAGGGTCCACTCAGCGCTTGCCAGGGGCTCGTTGTAGGTGAAGGCCACGGATGGACAGCCGTTGTCGAGGGCCGCGCGGACGAGCCCTTCCGGCGTCATGAGCCGCATCTCCGTTCGGCCTCCAGGCTGGCTGATCGCTGCGTTCTGGCAGAAGGCGCAGGCGAGGGTGCAGCCCAGGGTTCCAAGGGAGAGGGCCCGGCTGCCGGGGAGCAGATGGAAGAAGGGCTTCTTCTCCACGGGGTCCACCGCCAGGCTGGAAACGCCGCCCTGGGAGAGGGCCTCCAGACGGCCCTTCTCCACCCGGCGGATCCCACAGGCCCCGGTCTGTCCTTCCGAAAGGCGGCAGGCGCGGGGGCAGAGGCTGCAGCGGACATCCCCTCCGGGCAGGGGCTCCCACCAGCGGGCCGGGATCATCGGAGAAGGGCCACGCCGTACCCCACGCCGAAGGGCGCCTCGTAGGAGAGCACCTCCCGGCAGGCTGCTCCGGGGCCCAGGGCGCCTTCCGCCACCTGGAGGCTATCCACGGCATCCTCGGCAGCCGCTTGGCGCAACCCGGGATCGAGGTGCTGGAGGTCCTGGAGTGGGCCGCGACGGAGCGCCTCCATCAGCTCTGCATCGAATGCCGCGGCTCGGGGGTGGAAACCTGCGGGCGCCCCTGGCTGCAGGGCATGGCTCAGATCCCCCGAAGCCACCAGGGCCCAGCGGCGGTCCAGGGTCGTGAAGACTTCCGCCAGGGCTGTTCCCAGGAGGCGATTGCCATGGGCGTTCCGTTGCCAGGGAAGCCCCAGGAGCAGGAGGCGCCCCTGGAAACCGGCCGCCTGGAGGAACCACAGCGGAACCCCGGCGCCATGATCCATCAGGGAGACCGGCGTGCCTTCCATGGGGAGTCCGAGCCGCTCGGCGGCGCGCCTCAGGGTTCCTGCGGCCGCCCCATCGGGCGCGCAGGTGGAACGCACTTCGGGATGCCCGAAATCCCTGAAATCCGACACCAGCGGAGAGCCTTCCGCCCAGCCGTAGGCCTCCGGATGGCGGGGCAGGTGGGGGCTGACCACCACCACCGTTTCGGGCCGGAGCTCCATCAGGTGGGTTGCGGCCCGGTGCATGGCCTCCGTGGTGGCCGCGCAGCTTCCGGCCCGGCCGCCGCCGATGGCCGGGATCACGATGGGCGCGTGGCACATGAACACGGCGCTGTTGGGACCTCCCATCGCTGCCTCCCCTGGCGAGTATCCACCCGGACGGGCCCTCCGCAAGGTCCAGCCGGGGCACACTGGGGACATGGAACACCTTCCTCCAACCCTTCCCTCCACGTGGCCGTTCCAGGGACGCCCCCTGGCAGGACTGGAGCGGCGTGGGCCCTTGGAACTGCCGGGTTTCGGACCGGGCTGGATCCTCGAAGCCGTGTCCGAAGGCCCTTGGGATGAGCCCCTCTGCCCGCTGGAGGGAGCCTTCGGGCGCGGTGGTGTGGTGCGTTGGGGCGATCGTGTGGTTCGTCCCTATCGAAGGGGCGGTCTGCTGCGGCGCCTGGTGCACCGGACCTATCTGGGGCCTGGGCGTTTCCGCCGGGAATTGAGGGTCCACCGGGCCCTGTGGGGCGCCGGTTTCCCCACGGTGGAGCCGTTGGGTTGCGCGTGGCGGCGCTCGGGTCTGGGCGTGGAGGGGCTGTTGATCACCCGCTGGGCCGCTGTGACGCCCTGGCCCCGCTGCTGGGATGCGCCCGGAGTCCTCCCCCAGTTGCATGCAGCGATCCGGGCCCTGGCCGCCTGGGGATTGTGGGCCCCGGACCTGAATGCCACCAACGTGCTGGTGGACGCCCAGGGGCAGGTCTGCCTGCTGGATTGGGACCGGGCGGCCTGGGGCCGCGACACGGATCTCGTGGGGCGCTATCGGGGCAGGTTGCTGCGGAGCCTTTCGAGGCTGGGGGCCGGGGCTGCAATCCGCCGCTCCGTCGAGGACTGGGCCTGATATCCTTCCGGCACTTTCCGAAGGGGGTTCCATGGCAGCTCTGGGATGGATCCTCGCAGGCTGTGCGGTGGGATTCGGAATGGGAGCGCTGCTGGCGCGGCGATGGCTTTCCAGGCCCAAGGCTTCCGCAGGGGATCGTGTGGATTTCGTGCGGACCTTCGCCCATGCGGTCCGCAACCCCTTGGGAGGGATCCAGCTCCTGGTGGAACTGGGACTGGAGGAGAGTCCCGACGAAGCCTCCCGGAGGACCCTGAACCGGATCCAGGGGCAGGTGGACACCTTGACCGAGGTGGTGGCTCGATTCTCCGAGGCCAACGCGCTGGATGGCGGCCGGATCGTACTCACCTGCCAGGCTGCTGATCTCTCGGACCTCGTGGTGGAGGCCGGCGAAGGCTTCCAGCCCCAGGCCATTGCCAAGGGACAGGAACTGTCGATCCAGTCGCCGCGTCCCGGTCCCGTGGTCTGGGGGGACCCGGGGGGCATCCAGAGGATTCTCGGGCACCTGCTTTCCAATGCCATCGCCTTTTCGCCCGGAGGGGCGCGCATCCGCATCGAGGCCGGAGTGGACAACGGACTCGGCATGGTCAGGGTTTCGGATGACGGGCCGGGCATTCCCGAGGCGGAACGGGAGCGGATCTTCGAACGTTTCGCCCATTGCACGAACCATCCCACGGGCGGGGAACCTTCCGCAGGGCTGGGGCTTTCGGTGGCCCGGGGGCTGGCTGAGGCGATGGGTGGATCCCTTCGGCTGGAGCCCCATGCCGGAACGGGTTCCACTTTCGTTCTGCGCCTGCCTCGGGTCGTCTGAAAAGATCCTCTTGACGGGAAGGCCGGAACCGTTCCAGCCTTGAGCTTCCAGGATCTTTGTCAGTTCCATAGCGAGCTATCCAGAAAGGTGGAGGGACGGGCCCTGTGAAACCTTGGCAACCTGCCGTTTTCGGTAAGGTGCCAATTCCTGCCGGCGAAAGCCGGAGAGATGCCGAGCTGTTGCAACTGACACGCGAAGGGGCCCGAGACACTCGGGCCCCTTTTCCATTCCGGAAGCTTGCGCGGAGCGGCGAGACCTCCTCGACGCGCCCGGAGGCCCTGCATCCGCAGGGGGACACGGGCGCCCCAACCAGCCCCCCGACGGGGTCGGGGAGGCTCTGCCTGGAGCCCGCCATGCGCGAGACAGCTTCTGTCATACCCAAGTTCGAAACCCTGGCCCTCCACGAAGGACATCATCCCGATGGGGAAACCCGCAGCCGGGCGGTGCCCATCTACCAGACCACCAGCTACACCTTCGACGATGCCGCCCACGGGGCGCGCCTGTTCGCCCTGGAAGAGCCCGGGAACATCTACACCCGTATCGGCAATCCCACCGTGGCCGTGCTGGAACAGCGGATCGCGGCCCTGGATGGCGGGGTTGCGGCGGTGGCCACGGCCTCGGGCCAGGCGGCCATCACGCTGGCGCTGCTGACCATCCTCCGGGCCGGGGATCACCTGGTGGCCGGGAACAACCTCTATGGAGGAACCTTCACCCTGCTGGGCCAGAGCCTTCGCCGCCTCGGCATCGAGGTGACCTTCGTGGACAGCGGAGATCCGGAGGCCTTCCGGAAGGCTTTGAAGCCGAACACCCGGGCCTTCTATGCCGAGGCCCTGGGCAACCCCAAGCTGGATGTGCCGGATTTCCAGGCCATCGGTGCCATCGCCCGGGACGCCGGGGTGCCCTTCCTGGTGGACAACACCCTGCCTTCGCCCTGGCTCTGCAACCCGCTGGCCCATGGGGCCGATGTGGTGCTGCACAGCGCCACCAAGTTCATTGGCGGCCACGGGACCACCCTCGGCGGTGTGCTGGTGGATGGGGGACGTTTCGACTGGGCCACCGGCCGCTTCCCGGAGTTCACCTCCCCCCATCCGGCCTACCCCGGCGCCATTCTCACGGACCTGGCCGGACCAGCCGTGTTTGCCGTGAAGGCGCGTCTGGAGGGGCTGCGGGATTTCGGCGCAGCCCTCTCTCCCTTCAGTGCGTTCCAACTGCTCCAGGGGCTCGAAACCCTGCCGCTTCGCATGACCCGGCACGGCGAGAATGCCCTCGCGCTGGCGGAATGGCTCCAGGGGCATCCCCAGGTGGCCTGGGTGGGATACCCGGGTTTGCCCAGCCACCCCGCCCACGGTTCCGCGCTCCGCGTGTTCCGGCCCGGCGCGGGCTTTGGAGGCATCCTCACCTTCGGCGTGAAGGGCGGCCTGGAAGCCGGGCGACGGGTTCTGGACAGGGTGTGTCTCTTCTCCCGGCTGGCCAATGTGGGCGATGCCAAGAGCCTCATCATCCATCCGGCCTCGACCACCCACCAGCAGCTCAGCCTGGAGGATCGTCTTGCCACCGGAGTCACGGATGACCTGATCCGCCTCTCCGTGGGACTGGAGCATGCCGAGGATCTGATCGCGGACCTGGATCAGGCCTTGGGAGGTGGACGGTGAGTGCGGGTTGCCTGGCCTCCCTTGGCATCGCCTATCGCAGGGTGGGGCAGGGGCCCCGTCATGTCCTGCTCCTCCATGCGCTCACCGGCGGACCGGATGCGGCGGACGGTCCCACCACGAAAGGCTGGTGGGGTCCCCTGTTCCATCCCGGAGGCGCCCTGGATGAAACCGGATGCACCACCTGGTGCCCGAACCTGCCCTGGAGCTGCTACGGCACGGCCTGGCCGAAGGAATCCCGGCCCAGCGTGCGGGCCCAGGCCAGCCTGCTGGCCGACTGGCTGGAGGCGGAAGACCTGTCCTTCGACCTGCTGCTGGGGGGCTCGCTGGGGGGCATGGTGGCCCTGGAACTGGCCCTTATCGCGCCCCAGCGCTTCCGGACCCTGGGCGTGATCGGCTGCGGCGGGAGAGCCGACGCCTGGCTCTGGGGCGCCAACGCCGTCCAGCGGGCCATCCTGGACAATCGCTGTCTTACGGATGGGGACGCCATCGCCCTGGCCCGCCGGGCTGCGATGCTGACCTTCCGGACGCCGGAGGGGCTGGGCCAACGGTTCGCCACCGGCGAGGCGATCAGGGGCTGGCTGGACCATCACGGCGCGGCCCTGGCGGCGCGCTTCACCCGGAGGAGCTACCGGGCCCTCCTGGAGGCCATGGATGGCCATGACCTGGGGCAGGAGCGCGGCGGCCTCGAAAGCGCCCTCCAGCGTCTGGAGGCGCCGCTGCACCTGTTGGGGATGCGGCCGGATCAACTGTTTTCCCCGGCCTCGGTGGAGGAACTGGGGTCCGCCGCCCGAGCCGCAGGACGTCTTGGAAGCCTCGCCTGGCTGGACGGACCCCACGGTCACGACGCGTTCCTGATCGATCTGCCCGCCCTGCAGCGCTGGGTGGCCCGGGTGCTGGAGGCTCCATGCGCAAGGTCCTGAAGTTCGGAGGCACGAGCCTGGGCAGCGCCGGGGCCCTTCAGCGGGCCGCCGGGATCATTCGGGAGGAGCTGCCCCGGGGGGGCCTGGTGGTCGTTTCGGCGCTTTCGGGCACCACGGATGCGCTTCTCCGGGCCATGGAGGCCGCTTCCCGGGGCGAGCGGGAGGCGGCCCGCGAACAGGCGGCCACCCTGTGGCGGAGGCACCTGGGCGTGGCCCGCGATCTGGGGGTGCTGGAGGCGCTGGAGCCTCTTTGGGCGCCGGAATTCCAGCGGCTCGCGGGGCTGCTGGAGGGCATGGGCCTCCTCTGGGAGGCTTCGCCCCGGGCGCGGGATGCGGCCCTGGCTGTGGGCGAAACCCTTTCGGCCCTGCTGGTGGCGGAGTTCTTGAATGCGCAAGGCACCGGCGCCCGGTTCGCAGACGCCCGGTCCGTCCTGAAGACGGACAGCCGCCATGGCCGCGCCCGACCGCGGCTGGAGGCCCTCCGGCAGGCAGCCGGACCCTGGCGGCAGGCCCTCGAGGCGGGCGAGCTCTGGGTCACCCAGGGATTCCTGGGGGCGGCGCCCGACGGCAGCACCACCACCCTGGGGCGGGGAGGATCCGACACCAGCGCAACCCTGCTGGGCGAGGCCCTGGACGCGGAGGAAGTGCAGATCTGGACCGATGTGGATGGGGTGCTCACGGCGGATCCCAGCCTGGTGCCCGAAGCTAGGCCCATTCCGGCCATGAGCCTGCGGGAGGCGGCCGCTCTGTCGGCCTTTGGCGCCAAGGTGCTCCATGCGGACGCCCTGGCGCCCGTGGGCAGGGGCGGCTTCAGGCTGGTGGTGGCGAACACCCACCGGCCCGATGGCTGCCGCACCCTGATCCTGCGGGAGGCTCCCCCCCGGAGGCCCGGGGAGATCACCTCTGTGGCCTACAAGGAAGGTGTGTGGGCCCTTCGTCTGCCGGCGGAGGCGGATCTGGAGCGCCTCGCCGATGCCGCATTCCGCCTCCAGGAAACCGGCGCGGCGCGCTACGGCCTCCTGGCCACCCCGGAAGGGGGCCTGCTCCTGGTGCGCCCCGAAACCGAGGCGGCCCGGAACCTGGTGGAAGCCCTCGCGGCGGAGGGCCTTCAGGTCGAATCGGGGCTGGCGGTGGTGGCCCTGGTGGGCGAGGGCCTCCGGGAGGGCCGGGGCCGGGCCCTGGCCATCCTGGCCAACCTCCACGCCGAGCCCATTGCGGGCCTCCTGGCCGGGGACACCGGCATTGCCCTGGCCCTGGTGCTTCCCCAGGAGCGCCTGCCGCTGCTCATTCCGCAGCTTCATCGCCATGTGCTGGAAAGCTAGGAGATCCTCATGTCCCGCATCCCCGTTTCCGTTCTAGGCGCCACGGGCGTCGTGGGCCAGCGCTTCGTCCGGCGCCTGGCCGAGCATCCGTGGTTCGAGCTGCGGCACCTGGCCGCCAGCCCCCGCAGCGCCGGGCTTTCCTACGGCGAGGCCTGTGCCTGGCGCATTCCGGGCCCTGCCCACGGGGGCTTCGGCGCCCGGAAGGTGCTGCCCTGCACGCCGGATGAGGCCTTCGCGCCCCTCGTGTTCTCGGCCCTCGATGCCGACACGGCCCGCGAGGTGGAGCCCGCCTTCGCCCGGGCCGGGGCCCTGGTCTTCAGCAACGCCTCGGCCTTCCGCATGGACTCCGATGTGCCGCTGCTGATCCCGGAGGTGAACCCCGATCACCTGGGCCTGCTGCCCGCCCAGCGCGCCACCCGGGGCTGGACCGGCGGCATCCTCACGAACCCCAACTGCACCACCACGATGCTGGCCCTGGTGCTGGCGCCGCTGCACGCGGCCTTCGG
>MWBB01000014.1 GCA_002068835.1 Acidobacteria bacterium ADurb.Bin340
CGGCTCCAGCGAAGGGGCGTGCAGTCGATGGTCTGGTAGCGGCCGGTGAGGACCAGTTCCGCCAGGCCGATGCCCACGGCGGGGCTTTCCATGGCCCCATGGCCACTGTAGCCCACCTGGAGGAGCAGGCCTGGGTGTTCGTCATGCCAGCCCACGATGGCGTTGTGGTCGGCGCTGCAGGTGTCGTAGAGGCTGGCCCAGCCGCTCTTCAGCTTGCAGGTGGCCACGTTGGGCATGCGCTCCTGCATGGGCAGGTTCACCTCGTCCACGTAGTAGTCGGGCTCGAAGGTGGTGTCCAGGCTGTCGGGGGCATCCTTCTTCGCCTTGCCGATCATCAGGTTGCCCGCTTCGCATTTGAAGTAGATGCCCTGGTCGATGATGGTGAGGGGCAGATCCTTCCAGCGGGGATCCGCATCGGGGAAGTCGGTGATGAACATCATCCGCTTCTGGCTAATGATGGGCACCCGGTGGGCTTCGGGCAGCCCGGAGCGGGCCATGAGCTCGTTGGTCCAGGGGCCCGTGCAGAGGGCCACGAGGCCCGCCTGGACCGTTTCCTCCGTTCCGCTGGCATCCTTCAGCACCACGCCTGTGGCGCGTCCGGATGCATCGAAGCAGACCTTCAGGACTTCGGTTCGGAGCTGGATCGCGGGCCGGTTCCGGAAATCGCCAGCCCGTTCGAAGTAGCCCACCGCCGCCTGGCTGGGGTCGAAGGCGCCGCAGTCCTTGCCGAAGACGCCGCCCACGATGGGCTGGAAGCCCAGGTACTCGCAGACTTCGGGATCGATGTGGTCCACTCCGCAGCGCAGGCCGGGGATGCGAGCCTCGATCTGCTCCGGCGTCCAGAGTTCGAAGTTCACGCCGTTGGAGGCCCAGATCTCGGCGGCCTGGGGGATTCTGGCCCAGCTTTCGGCGTAGTAGGTGAAGAGGTAGCCGCTCGGGTGGAAACCGCAGGCCACGCCCATGTCGTCCTGGAAGCGCTTGAGGATCTCGATGCCCTTGGTGCAGAGCTGCTGGTTGATGGGCGTGGTCCACAGGTTGCGGAAGCCGCCGGCGCTGTAGGCCGTGGGGCCGCTGGCCACGGCATCCAGGCGGTCCACCACGAGGATCGAGCCCGTGAAGCCCTGCTTCAGCAGGTTGTAGACCAGAGAGCCGCCTCCGATGCCCGCGCCCACCACCACCAGGTCGAATGTCCGCACGGTGTCCTCCCGCTTCCGCGAAGCTCCAGTCTGCCCCAAGCCAAGGGCACGGTGGACCGTGCATTCCGGGGCGGTCCTGGCTATCCTGAGGGCCATCTTTTTTTTCTGATTTCATGCCCTTTCCCGGGAGGCTTCATGTTCTTCAAGCCCAATACCCCTGCGGCGGCCCCGGCCGGGAAAACCCTGATCGGTTTCAACTGGATTGGCGGCAAGGAAGTGGAAGGCGATCTGCCGTCCTTCGAAAGCCGCTCGCCGGTGGACAGCCGGGATGCGGTGGGCATCTTTCCGGAGTGCGGCGAGCGGGATGTGGAGCGGGCCGCCAAAGCTGCCTCCCAGGCATTCAAGACCTGGTTCCAGGTGCCGGCGCCGGTGCGGGGTGACCTGATCCGCCGCATGGGCGATGTGCTGGCGCAGAACAAGGAACGCCTGGCCCGGGTGCTGACGCGCGAAGTGGGCAAGACGATGCGCGAAGCGATGGGGGAAGTGCAGGAGGCCATCGACACCTGCGTGTTCTTCGCCTCCGAAGGCCGCCGCCTCTATGGCCAGACGGTCCCATCCGAAATGCCCCACAAGACCCTGTCCACCCATCGCCGCCCCGTAGGCGTCTGCGCGGTGATGACGGCCAGCAACTTCCCCCTGGCGGTGCCCAGCTGGAAGATCATCCCCGCGATCCTCTGCGGCAACACCGTGGTGTGGAAGCCCAGCGAGGATGCCCCGACCATCGCCTACCTCTTCGCCCGCTGCATGATGGATGCCGGGCTCCCCGCAGGCGTGGTGAATGTGGTGAATGGCCGCGGCCCCGGTGGGGTGGGCCAGCACCTGATCGCCGGCATCGACAAGGGCTTCTTCCAGAAGGTGAGCTTCACGGGCTCCACGGCGGTGGGCCGCGTCATTGGCGAGGCCTGCGGACGCAACCTCATCAGCCCGGCTCTGGAGCTCGGCGGCAAGAATCCGATGATCGTCATGGAGGACGCGGACCTGGACAACGCGGTCCAGAGCGCCCTTTTCGGGGCTTTCGGGACCGCAGGCCAGCGGTGCACCTCCCTGGCCAACCTCATCCTCCACAAGCCCATCGCCGAGGCCTTCAAAGCCCGATTCCTGGAAGCCGTGGGCAAGGCGGTCCTCGGCAATCCCCTCCAGCATCCCGAGGTGCTCTACGGACCCATGATCAACGCCCGCCATGCCCGCCTGCTCTGCGGGGGCGCCCGGTGGACCGACGAGAATCGGGATGACCGCGTGCTGGGCCACATCGCCCACGGCGCCTACATGCAGCCCTGCATATGGGAAGGCGTCACCCCGGAGATGAAGCTGTTCCACACGGAAGTGTTTGGCCCCACCGTGAACCTCTGCATCGCGGACGACTTCGACCAGGCCCTGGCCCTGGCCAACGGCACCCCCTACGGCCTTTCCAGCGCCATCTACACCGAGAACCGCGCCTGGGTGGAGCGCTTCAAGGCCGGGATCCGGGCCGGCATGGCTTCCATCAACAACAGCACCGTGGGGGCCGAGGCCCACCTCCCCTTCGGAGGCCTGGGATGGAGCGGCAACGGCAGCCGGGAAGGGGGCGTCTGGGCCCTGGACAGCTACACCCAGTGGCAGGCCGTCAACGACGACGCCAGCGGGCACCTCCAGCTCGCCCAGATCGACACCGATTACGCCCTCAAGGCCACCTACGACCGGACCCACTGGGACCAGCTCTAGCGTCAATCCGGCCTTGCATCCAGGCCCGCTCCTGGTAGACTCATCTTTCGGTCAGGTTCCTTAGCTCAGTTGGTTAGAGCATCTGACTCTTAATCAGAGGGTCCTGGGTTCGAGTCCCAGAGGAACCACCAGATCAGGCCGCCTTCGGGCGGCCTTGTTTGTTGGTTCACTCCGCGAGGGTGACGCGGTTCCGGCCGGTGCGCTTGCTGTGGTAGAGGGCTTCGTCCGCCCGGGTGATGAGGGTGTCGGCGGTGGTGTCGGGGCCCACGGGGCTGGAGACGACCCCCAGGCTGAGGGTGACCACCGGGGCCGCTTCGGAGGCTGCGTGGGGCAGGGCGCACTGTTCCATGGCGCGCCGGAACCGCTCGGCGGCCTTGACGGCATCCTCGGCCGGAACCCCTGGAAGGACCACGGCGAATTCCTCGCCGCCGTAGCGGGCGGGGAGTTCGCCGGCGCGACGGAAGACGTCCCGCAGGGTGGCGCCCACGGTCCTCAGGCAGTCGTCGCCGGCGGCATGGCCGTAGTGGTCGTTGTAGCGCTTGAAGTGGTCCACATCGCAGAGGATCAGGCTGAGCACTCCAGCCGTGCGGCGGGCCCGGCGCAGTTCCTCGTCCAGCACGTCGTTGAAGCGACGCCGGTTCGCCAGGGCCGTGAGGCCGTCGGTGATGGCCAGTTCGTGCAGGCGGGCGTTGGCTTCGGCCAGTTCGGCGGTGCGGGCCGCGACCCGGGCCTCCAGGTCGGCGTTGGCAAGGCGGAGCTGTTCGGCCTGGCGAAGGTTTTCGCCGAAGAGTCGCGCGTTCTCCAGGGCCAGGGCCACGCGGTCCGCCAGGTTCTGGAGCATGGCCTGGTCTTCGGGACTGTAGGCCCGGCTGGCGCCGCCCTTCACCAGGGTGATGGTGCCCAGCGCCCGGCCTTCGGCGCGCATGGGAACGGCGAGCAGGCTGTGGGCGTGGTAGCGCCGGGTCCAGGGATGCAGTTCCTCTCTCAGGAGATCGCGGATGCGGTTGCCCAGGGGATCGCTTTCCCTCAAGGCTTCGCCGACGGCCAGGATGCGGGCCGTGGCCGTGCCTTCGGCAGGTGGGCCGTGCAGGGCGGCGGGGGCCGGGAGGAGGGGCGCGCCATCCAGGTAGGGCTGGTCCAGGGCTGCGGTGCGCAGGCTGCCGTTCTCCAGGAGATCCAGCACGCACAGGTCGCCCACCTGGGCGGCCAGATGGTGGACCACGATGCCCAGGGCCGCTTCCACGTCACCGCCCACGCCCGCCAGGGCCAGGAACACGGCGGACTGGGCTTCGGCCCGTCGCAGGCTGGCGGCCTGTTCGGCCTCGTTCCGCTTGCGGTCCGTGATGTTGTGCACCGAGGCCAGGATCAGGGTGCGGCCCCGCAGGTCCGCCTGGCGGTACATCACCTCGGTCCAGAAGAAGCGTCCCCGCTGGTCCTGGGCCATCCATTCGAAGGATTGGGGCCCCTCGGAAAGGGCCCGGCTCATCCAGGCCAGCGCGTCCTCCTTGGTGCAGGGGGAGAGCCCCACGCTCAGATGGCCGACATCCTTCTCCAGCAGCGCCTCGCGGCTGTAGCCGTAGAGTTCGGCGGCGCGCTGATTGGCGTCGAGGATGGCTCCCGTTTCGGGATCGTGCACCAGGATGGCGTCGTGGATCGCGTCCAGCAGGGCGCGGAAGAGGGTTTCATCCGGGTTTGTCCGAGGGCGTCGGGGAGGCACGGAATCACTCTACCCGACCCGGAACGCGGCGCGGCTTCCTCCCGGGCCGGGGATCACTTCCAGCCGGGCGGGAATGCGGGCCTTCACCTCTTCCAGGTGGCTGATGAGACCCACGAGGCGGCCTCCCTGCTTGAGGTCCTCCAGGGTGCGGAGGGCCAGATCCAGGGCTTCGGGGTCGAGACTGCCGAAGCCCTCGTCGATGAAGACCGTATCCAGGGTGATGCCTCCGGCATGGCGCTGCACCACATCCGAAAGGCCCAGGGCCAGGGCCAGGCTGGCCTGGAAGGCCTCGCCGCCCGAAAGGGTGCTCACGGCCCGGGTGCGGCCCGTGTGGCTGTCCGTGACCTCCAGATCCAGGCCTCCGGCCCGGCGCAGATCGCCGTTTTCCGATGCCCGCTGCAGGCCGTAGCGCTGCTTGCTCATGCGGCGGAGGCGCAGGCTGGCGGAGGCCAGCACATCGTCGAGGATCGCGCCCTGGACGAAGCGCTCGAAGGAGATGCGGCTCCCCTCGTCGCCTCGGGCCAGGGCGGCCAGCCGGGCCACCGCGCGGTAGCGGCGGTCCAGGGCGGCCATCTCCCGGTCCCTGGCCTCCAGGGCAGCCGCCAGGTCCCGCAGGGTGCGCAGGTGCGCCTGGGCCTCCCCGTGGGCCCGCTCCAGGGCCTTCTCCTGCTCCAGCGCCTCGGCGGCCCGGCGCTCCAGGCTGGGCAGATCCGGCGCCTCCAGACCTGCGGCTTCGGCTTCCGCCCGCAGGAAGCGGTCCCGGGCGCGGGTGAGATCCTGGTCGAAGGCCTGGAGCTCCTGGGCCATGGCCTCCCGTTCGGCGGTGAGGCGGCGGGCCAGATCATGGTCGGCATCATCCCGGAACCGGGCTCCGGCCCGAGCTTCCTCCCATTCCGCGCGGCAGCGGTCCGCCTCGGCGCGGGCATCCTCCATCCGGAGATCGTGGCCCCGGCGGGCCTCCTGGGCTTCCGCGAGGCGGCGTCCGGCCTCGTGAAGGGCCTCCCGGGTGGATTCCAGCGCGGCTTCCAGTCCCTTCAGCTCCCCGGTGGCCTGCTCGCGCTTGGCCGAGAGGGCCCCAGGCACCCGCAGTTCCGACAGGAGTTCCCGCTCAAGTCGGTCCACCCGATCCTTGAGGGTGGCCTCCCGGATGCGCAGGGCTTCGACGCTTTCCCGGCGCGCGGCGCGTTCGGATTCTGCTTCGCTCCGCTGGCGTTCGGCTTCGGCGAGATCCGCTTCCAGTGAGGGCAGATCCTTGGTGGCCAGCCGGGAGCGTTCCAGGTCCTCCCGGGCGCGGGTCTCCCGCTCCGCGAAGGCTTCAGGCCCCTGGTGGGCCAGTTCGCCCAAGGCGTCCAGGCGGCTGTCGGTCTTCAGCCGGAGGTCTTCGTACTCCCGGTGCCGGGTGGCTTCGACTTCCCGGGCCCGGTTCAGGCGCTCTTCCGCGGCTTCGGTGCGGTGCTGGGCCTCCCGGAGTTCGTCCTCGGAGGGCTGGTCCGCGTGGCCTTCGGCGGGCCGGGGGTGCTCCAGGCTGCCGCAGACGGGGCAGGGGCATCCTTCTTCCAGGGCGGCGGCCAGAGCGGCGGCCTGGGCTTCGTGGCGCCGGTCCAGGAGGCGCTTGAGGCGCTCCCGGGCGGCCTGGTCGCCGCGCTGGGCCTCTTCCAGGGCTTCGGCGCTCCTGGCGTGGGCCGCCTGGGCATCCCGGGCCTCGCGCCAGTAGCGTTCCAGCTCGTCCCGCTGGCCCCGCTGCTTCTTGGCCAGGTAGAGCAGGTGCTGGCGGCCATCGGCCTGATCCGCCTCCGCCTGGAGGGTGGCCCGTCGGACCTGGAGTTCCTCGAATCGGCGGGCGGTCTTCTCGGTGGTGCGTTCGGACGCCTGCAGGGTTTCTTCGCCCTCACGGCGGGCCCGGGCCACCTCCCGGGTTTCGATGCGCCCTTGCTCCAGTTCCTGCAGCTTGGGCTCCAGTTCCGCGAGGCGGTCCAGGGTGCGCCGGAGCTCTTCCCGGCGGGGTTC
Source organism: Acidobacteria bacterium ADurb.Bin340 (assembly GCA_002068835.1). GTDB lineage: Bacteria > Acidobacteriota > Holophagae > Holophagales > Holophagaceae > MWBB01. Next base: position 6,622 of record MWBB01000014.1, read on the forward strand.
GCGGCCCTGCTCCGCCTTCAAGTCCGCTTCCGCCCGATCCACCGCATCACCGGCCGCCTGCACGGCCTGGTCCAGCCGCTCGGCCTCGCCCCGGCGCTCCGCCCACAGCGCTTCGGAGCGGGTCAGGCGATCCCGGATCGCCTGGATGGCTTCGGCCCGCTGGGCCCGTTCCAGTTCCGTGCGGCGGGCTTCCACGCGCGGCACCTGGGCCAGCAGATCCTCCTGGACGGTGTGGGCCTTCTCCAGCTCGGCCAGCCGGGCGGCGGCGGCCTGGGCCTGGGCCAGGGAGGTGCGCGCGGCGAGGCCCTCGGCCGTGGCCTCGCTTCGGCGGGCATCCAGATCCGCCCGATTCGCCTCCAGATCCGCCAGGCGCTGGTCCAGGGCCTCGGGCGTCTCCACGTTCGCCTGCTCCAGGAGCTGGCGGGAGGCCGCGGCGCAGGCGCGGTGGGCTTCCCGGACGGTCTTCTCGGCGGCGCAGAGGGCCTCGGTGGCCCGGGCGAAGCGCTGGGTCTGGAAGAGCACCTGGAGGATGGTCTGGCGCTCGGAGGAGCCTGCCAGCATGAACTCCTGGAAGCGGTTCTGGGGCAGCAGCACCACCTGGCGGAACTGCCCGGCCCGGAAGCCCATGAGGTCCACCACTGCAGGATCCACGGCGCTGGGCTTCTCCGTGGCCATAGGAACCCACTTGTCCTTCCGGAGCTCCCAGAGGTTGGCCGCGTGGGGATCCGGCTGCTTCTTGAAACCCTTGCCATCCTTCTTCAGGGCCGGCTGCTCGGGCTTCCGCTCCACCCGGAAGGTGCGGGCGCCCAGCTGGAAGTCGAACACCACCCGGGTCTCGGTTCCCGGCTGGGCGAAGTGGGAGCGCATGTCCCGGGCCTCCCGCTGCCCGCCGCTGGTTTCGCCGTAGAGGGCGTAGCTGATGCCATCCAGGATGCTGGTTTTCCCGGCGCCGGTGGGGCCCGTGATGAGGAAGAAGTCCTGGCCGCCCAGGGTCTCGAAATCCAGTTCCTGGAGGCCCGGGTAGGGGCCGAAAGCCTGGAGGGTGAGGCGCAGGGGTCTCATGGTTCCCGTCCCTCCGTGAAGGCGGAGCCTGCAACCTCCCGGAAGACGGCCCACTCCTCCTCGCTCAGCTCCTGGCCCGAGACTTCCTGCGCGAAGCGGGCGAAGAGGGCCTCCGGATCGAGGCGCCGGGGATCGGCTCGCTCCACCTCCGGGCCCGGGTCAGCCGACAGGCTCTCGGCGGTGGAGAGGCCCAGCACATTGGGATACAGGGGCCGCAGGCGGGCCATGGCATCCAGCACCGGGCCCTCGTCCGTCAGCTCCAGGAAGAGGTAGTCCTCGCGGTTGCCCGGAAGGCCCTTGAGGAAATCCTCGAAACGGCCCCGCACCCGGCGCAGATCCCGGCGGGGGCTGAAGGGCAGGGGCTCGGTGCGGGCCGGTCCCCGCTCGCCCAGCTCCACCAGGGTGGCGGCCTTCACATGGCCCGCCTCCGAGGCGGAGTATTTCAGCAGGCTGCCCGCATAGCGCACATGGGAATGGCCCGCCTGCTGGGGAGCGTGGAGGTGCCCCAGGGCGGCGTAGTCGCAGGGCTCGAAGAGGTCCGCATCCACCTCGCCGGTTCCGCCCACCGCCAGCCCAAGCTCGGATTCGCTGCCGAGGCCGCCCCGCACGAACGCATGGGCCACGGCCACCATGCGGCGGTTCGAAGGATGGCAGGCCCAGGCCCGGGCCAGCTGGGCTGCGACCACATCCTGGTGGCTGCGCAGCTCCGGATCATCCAGGGCGAAGCGGGCGGCGGTGGGATCCGCGTAGGGCAGCAGATGGAAGGCGCAGTCTCCGATCACCACGGGCTCGGGCTCCGCCTCGGCCAGGCCCGCCACATGGAGGCCGCCTTCGCCCAGGAAGCTGCGGCCGAAGGCCAGACGCTCGGGCCCGTCGTGGTTCCCGGCGATGACCAGCACGGCCACCTTCAGGTCCCGGATGATCCGGGTGAGGAAACCGTCCAGCAGGGCCACGGCTTCTTTCGGAGGCACGGCGCGGTCGTACAGATCGCCTGCCACCACCAGGGCCTGGGCCTTCGTGTCCTTGGCCATGGCCAGCAGCTCCTCCAGGGCCAGGGCCTGATCCTCGAGGAGGCTCGCGTTGCAGAGGGTCTTGCCCAGGTGCCAGTCGGCGGTATGAAGGAATCGCATGATGGGCTTCATGGTACCGAAGTCACGGTGCGCCCGGGGCCGGCCGATGGGGTGGCATGTCTACCATGGAGATCGTACGGGCGACCCGGAGCACCCTGGCCGTGATCCTGGCCGGAGGCCGAGGCCAGCGGCTGATGGATCTGACCCGGGATCAGGCCAAGCCCGGTCTCGATTTTGGCGGCAAGTACCGGATCATCGATTTCACGCTGTCCAACTGCGTGAACAGCGGGGTTCGGCGCATCGTGGTGCTGACCCAGTACCGCAGCCATCAGCTTCTGGAGCACCTGCAGCTCGGCTGGACCTTCCTGCCCGCGGTGATGGGGGAATTCGTGCATGTGCTGCCCGCGGACCAGACGCATTCGGGGGATGCGTGGTACGCCGGAACCGCCGACGCGGTGTTCCAGAACCTGGAGGATCTTCAGAGCCGGAAGCCGGAACACGTGCTGGTGCTGGCGGGGGACCACGTCTACAAGATGGACTACCGCCTGTTCCTGGAGGACCACGTCTACCGCGAGGCCGATGTGACCGTGGCCTGCCTGGAGGTGCCTCGGGAAGCGGCCACGGGCTTCGGCGTGGCCTCGGTGGACGCCGACGACCGCATCGTGGACTGGATCGAGAAGCCCACCGATCCTCCCGGCATTCCTGACAAGCCCCATCTGGCTTTCGCCAGCATGGGCATCTACCTGTTCCGGGCGGATTTCCTCTACGAGGAACTCCGGCGGGATGCCCAGGATCCCCACTCCTCCCATGACTTCGGGAAGGATGTGATCCCGGGGATCCTGGGGCGGGCCCGGGTCTTCGCCCATCGGTTCACCCGCTCCTGCATCCCCAATCTGGACAAGCCTCCCTACTGGAGGGATGTGGGCACGGTGGATGCCTACTGGGAGGCCAGCATGGATCTCACAGCCGTGGATCCGGTCCTGAACCTCTACGATCGCCATTGGCCGGTGATGACCCATCAGGAGCAGCTTCCTCCCGCCAAATTCGTGCACAGCGGGCCCTACCGGAACGGCATGGCCATCGCCTCGGTGGTTGCCGACGGAGTCATCGTGTCGGGCTCCATGGTCTTCCACAGCCTGCTCTCCGCAGAGGTGCGGGTGCATAGCCATGCCCAGCTCCAGGAGTGCGTGGTGCTTCCGGAAGTGGACATCGGCCACCACGCCCGGTTGCGGCGCTGCATCGTGGCTCGGGGCTGCCGCATCCCTCCGGGGCTGGTGGTGGGCGAGGATCCGGTCCTGGACGGCCAGCGCTTCCACCGCTCTCCCGGTGGCGTCACCCTGATCTCCCAGCGGATGCTCGATCGGCTGGGCTGATGGGATGGTGCGTGGAATGCGGATTCTGCATGTGGCGGCGGAACTTTTCCCCTACGTGAAGGTGGGGGGACTGGCGGACGTGATGGGGGCGCTGCCCCAGGCGCTGCGCGCCGAAGGGGCGGATGTGCGCCTGCTGCTGCCTGCCTATCCAGCCCTGCGCGATGCGCTGGGCGGCGTGGTTTCCGCAGGCCCCCTGGGCCCTTTCGCCGGGGTCGGCGAGGCCCGGCTTCTCCTGGGCAGGACCGCCGCCGGGGTGCCCCTCTACCTGCTGGATCTGCCCAGCCTCTTCGACCGTCCCGGAGGCCCCTACGACGAGCGGGGCGACAGTTGCCTGCGTTTCGGCGCCCTGTCCTGGGCCGCCGCCCGATTGGGCCGCCAGGGCGATGCCCAGGGCTGGCGCCCCCAGGTGGTGCAGGCCCACGACTGGCAGGCGGGCCTCGCCCCCGCATATCTGGCCCTGGAAGCAGGTCCCCGGCCCGCCACAGTGATGACCATCCATAACCTGGCCTACCAGGGGCGCTGCCCTCCGTCCGTGCTGAAGCCCCTGGGCCTGCCGGCCTCCGCGTTCCACCTGCACGGCCTGGAGTTCCACGGGGACCTGGGTTTCCTCAAGGCGGGGCTGGTGTACGCCGACCGCCTCACCACCGTGAGCCCCACCTATGCCCGGGAGATCCAGACCCCGGAGCAGGGCGAGGGCCTGGAGGGGCTTCTGGCCCATCGCTCCGGGGACCTGACGGGCATCCTCAATGGCGTGGATCCGGACCTCTGGCATCCTTCCCGCAGTCCGCATCTGCCCATGCACTTCGCGTCCAGCCGGCCTTCCGGCAAGAAGGTCTGCAAGAACCACCTGCAGCGGGAGCTGGGCCTGCGGGAATCGCCTGCGGCGCCCCTCTTCGGCATCGTGAGCCGTTTTGCCGTCCAGAAGGGCCTGGATCTGGTGCTGGAGAATGTGGACCATCTGGTGGCCCTGGGAGCCCAGCTGGCGGTGCTGGGCTCGGGGGATCCGGCACTGGAGGCGGCCTTCCGGGCGGTCGCAGCCCAGCATCCTGGTTCCGTGGGGCTGCGCGTCGGTTACGACGAAGGCCTCTCCCATCGGGTCATTGCGGGGAGCGATGCGCTGCTGGTGCCCAGCCGCCATGAGCCCTGCGGCCTCACCCAGCTCTACGCCCTGGCCTTCGGAACCCTGCCCGTGGTGCGTCGCACGGGTGGTCTGGCGGACACGGTGGTGGATGCCACGTCCCAGGCCCAGGCGGAGGGCCGCGCCACGGGCTTTGTCTTCGAGGACCCCAACGGCTGGGCCCTGGGCGAAGCCTTGAACCGCGCCTGCGGGCTCTACCGGGACCAGCCCGCCGCATGGACACGGCTCCAGCGGACGGCCATGGCCCAGGATTTCAGCTGGCGCACCAGCGCCCGGCAGCACATGGAGCTGTACCGGGCCCTGGTGCATCCTTGATCCACACATTCGGGAGCCTACGATGAACCGTGAAATCCTCTGGAAGGCCCTGGAATCCCACGCGATGGCGGGCTGGCGAAGCCCTCGGACCCTCGACCTGCCTTCGATTCCCGCCGCCTCGCGCCTGCTCTGGTGCGGCATCGGCGGAAGCCTGCTGCCTTCGGAAACCCTCGTGCGGGCCCTGGGCAGTCCCGAAGCCCAGGCCCGGTGGACGCCGCTGGCTTCGCCGGAGCCCTCGGACCTCCAGCTCCGCAAGGATGACCAGATCGTTTTCGCTTCCAAGAGCGGCAAGACCCTGGAGCTGTGGACCTGGATCGGACGGCTGCGGGGGCTGCCGGGCTGGGAGCGCCTGGAGCGGCCTCCGGTGGTCATCACCCAGGATGACGCCAACCCCCTGGCGACCCTGGCCCGGGCCGAAGGCTGGACCCTGCTGCCCATTCCCACCGACGTGGGCGGGCGGTTTTCGGCCTTCACGCCCGTGGGAACGCTGCCCCTGGCCTGGATGGGGCGGGATCCGGAAGCCTTCCTGGAAGGGGGCCGCGCCGTGGCGGCCGAAGCCCGGGAGGGCACGGGCCCCTGGGGCAGCCGCATCGGCGCCATGACCGAAAGCCTGGTGGAAGGCTACCTGGAGGGCATCTCCGAATGGGTTCTGATGCCCTACGCCCTGCGCCTGGAAACCCTTAGCGCCTGGTGGGCGCAGCTGGTGGCCGAAAGCCTGGGCAAGCAGGCGGCGGATGGCACCCGCCGGGGGCTTACGCCCATCCGTGCCGTGGGCCCCATCGACCAGCACAGCCAGCTCCAACGCTGGATGGCCGGGCCCCGCAACCTGGGTGTGGTGTTCCTGACTGTGAAGGCCGCGGCGGTGGCGGAACGCCTGGATCTTCCCGCCGGATGCCCCTATCCCGCCCTCTCTGGCCTTACGGGCACCCGCATCCTGGCCGCCCAGGCCGAAGGCACCCGGGAGGCCCTGGAAGGCGTCGGCGTGCCCGTGGTGCATTGGGAACTGCCCGAACTCAACGAGCGGCTCCTGGGCGAACTGATGATGGCCTGGCAGCTCATCGTGGGCCTCGCGGGGTTTGCCCTGGAACTGGATCCCTTCGACCAGCCCGCCGTGGAAGACGGCAAGATCCGAACCTTCAAGAAACTGGGACTGGTTTAAAGAAAGATGTTTACCACGGAGGCGCGGAGGACACGGAGAAAGATGATTATAGATATGTTGTTTGTATTAAAAATTGTTTAATATTGTATAAAATAAATAAAAGAATGATTTTGGTGTGTATTTAGTGTGGAATCTTCATCCTGTTTATCCTGCCATCCTGTTCTTGGTCCCATGTTCTTCGTGCTGAACTATTTCATTAAATAAACCGTGATGCCGTAGCGTTCGGGGTTCCGGGGCGGGGTGCTGTTCCAGCTGCTGGGGCCGTGGGAGCCATCCATGCGGTAGTGGACGACGCCCCACTTCAGGAGCATCTCGTCGAGCCAGGGGGCGTCGGGATAGTCCTGGAAGACCCGTTCCAGCATCGCGAACACGCGCACGGAGGAGGGCGCGGCCAGGGTGAAATCCGCGGAGCGCCGCTCGTAGTGCTTCAGGCCCACCAGTTCCGCCACCACCTTGCCTTCCAGGTCGGACACATTCAGCAGGGTTACGGCCTGGGCATCGGGCTCGGCGGCCACGGCCAGAACCAGTCCGTATTTGGAGGGATCCCAGGGGGGGGCCGCGTTCCAATCCGCAGGGGAATGGGAATCATCCGTGGTGTAGGTGGCGAGGTAATCCCCGGCAGGCAGGGTGATGCGGTCCATCACCCGCAGGTTCTTGCGGGCGCCTCCCCCCCAGCCGGGCTTGGCCCGGTCCAGGCTCCACACCCGCTTGCGGGTGCGGGCATCCAGGATCCAGCCCTGGTCATGGAGACGCCCGCCGGATTCCCCCTCGCCCTGCGCGTACACCTGGAAGGCGACAGGGCGGGTGCAGCGGAAGGCCTGGGTGAGCTGTTCCCCGTCGCCGCTGGCCCGCAGGGAGACCACTTCGCCCCGCCAGGCCAGCGGCGGCGTGAAGGTGGCCACGGGGCGGGGGTCGGGAGACGCATCGTAGATCTCCAGCCCGAACTGCTGGGCCTCCTGGGCCCAGGTCTTCCGAAGCCGCGCCGGGGAGATGCCCAGGAAACTCTGCCAGAGGGCCGGACGTTCCCGGGGCTGCTGCCGGCGGTCGATGTTGCGCTCCCAGCGGGAGAAGAAGCTGCGCTGGGCGTAGGCGTGGTTGGCGAAATGGATTTCGTAGGAGCCTGCGGGCAGGTCCAGGTACTGGTCGGCGATGCGGTAGCGGCCGGCCTTCTGCACGGTGCCCGGCTGCATCTGCCAGACCACCTGGCGGGTGGCGGCATCCAGGATCCAGCCGTAGGCGTAGAGGGATCCGGGATCCCCCTTGTATTCCAGGGCGCCGCCGCGTCCGTAGACATGGACCCGGGTGGGGCGGGCCAGGTGGAAACCCTGGCTCCGAACCTCGGCTTCCGTGAAGTCCTTCAGGGAAGCCAGCACGGGTTCGGACGCCTGGGAGGGCAGGGCCGCGGCCAGCAGGGCCAGGGGAACGAGGAGGCGGGGCAGCTTCAGCATGGGGGCTCCGGGCGGAACGACCCCAGCTTAGGGCGCCCCGCAGGGCGCCTCCCGGACGGATCGGCCAACGGCCTCGGGGGACCGGCCAATCGCGGCCCGTTCAGGGTGTGGGCATCTGGCAGGAACTGGCGGTGGCGGCAGGAAGGTAGCAGTTCCGCACGTAGTCCATGACCATGCGGTCGGCGTTGAAGCGCCAGGCCAGGGTGCGGATGCTGCGCTTCACCCGCTGCATCCAGCGGCGGGGCACGCCCTGGCTGTCCCGGTCGTAGTACATCGGAACGACCACTTCCTCCAGAAGCGTGAGCAGGTGCTCGAAGTCCCGCTCGTCCTGGATGTCCTGGTCCGCGTGGATCTCGCCGTTGCCGATGGCGAAGCCGTTCTCGCCGTCGTAGGCCTCGGCCCACCAGCCATCGAGGATGGAGATGTGCAGGCCGCCGTTCATGACCACCTTCATGCCGCTGGTGCCGCAGGCCTCCAGGGGGCGGCGGGGATTGTTGAGCCAGGCATCGATCCCCTGGTAGAGGTTCCGGCCCACATGGATGTTGTAGTTCTCGACGAAGGCCAGGCGGCTGCGGAAGCGGGGATCCTCGGTGAGCTGGCCCACATGCTGGATGAGGCCCTTGCCCGGGTTGTCCGCCGGGTGGGCGCGTCCCGCGAAGATGAGGTTCACGGGACGCAGGGGATCGTTGATGAGCTTGGCCAGCCGGTCCAGGTTGCGGGCCAGCAGATCGGGCCGCTTGTAGGGCACGAAGCGGCGGGCCACCCGGTCGCGCACCAGACGCATCATGCGGGCCTTCAGCACCTGCTTGATCTCCCACAGCTCGGCGGAATCCATGTACTCCAGCTTGGTCCACAGGTCGGGACGCACGATCCCTTCGGCCCAGGTGGGGCCCAGGTGGGTCTGGAAGAGCTGGTTCAGTTCGGCAGACAGCCAGGTGTGGGTATGCACGCCGTTGGTGATGTGCCCGATGGGAACCTCGTCCTCGGTGCGGTTGGGCCACAGTCCGGTCCACATGGCCCGGCTCACGCGGCCGTGGAGGGCCGATACGCCGTTGGAGCGGCTGGCATGCTTCAGGGCCAGCACCGTGGGCAGGAAGGGGCTCCCCTGGTCGTGGGGATTCACACGGCCCAGGCCCAGCACATCGTGGAGGGGCAGCTTCAGGCCCTCGGCCAGGGGAGCCAGATGCTCCGCGGCCAGTTCGGACGGGAAGCGGTCATGGCCCGCCTCCACGGGGGTGTGGGTGGTGAAGACCGTGGCCTGGGCGCTCTCCTTGAGAGCCTGCCAGGGGCTGAGGCCATCGTGCTGCACCCGGTGCCGGGCCCGCTCCAGGATGGCGAAGGCGCTGTGGCCTTCGTTCAGGTGGTACACGCTGGCGGTGATGCCCAGGGCGCGAAGCGCCCGGGAACCGCCCACGCCCAGCAGCAGTTCCTGCTGGATGCGCATGCGCTGGTCGCCGCCGTAGAGCCGGGCAGCGATGTCCTGGTCCGCCTCGCTGTTGGCTTCGTCCCGGGTGTCCAGCAGGATCAGGCGGACCCGGCCCACCTGGGTTTCCATCACCCGGGCCCAGAGCAGGCGGCCCGGCAGGTCCACGGAGATGCGGATCGGCCGGCCCTTGGCGTCGAGAGAGGGGACCACCGGCAGGTCCTTCAGGTCGAAGGGCTCGATGACATCGTGCTGCCAGTAGCTGGCGTCCAGCTGCTGGCTGGTGTAGCCGTCGTGGTAGAGCAGGCCCACGCCCACGAGGGGCACACCCAGGTTGGAAGCGCCCTTGAGGTGGTCCCCGGCGAGGATGCCCAGGCCGCCGGAGTAGATGGGGATGGATTCGTGGATGCCGAACTCGGCGCAGAAGTAGGCCACGGGGCGGCTCTGCAGCGTTCCGGCATGGACCAGGCCCCAGGTGGTGATGGGGTTCATGTATTCGTTGAGCTGCCGCAGGGCCCGATCGGCCCGGGTGGTGATGTCCACTTCCGCAGCCCGTCGTTCCAGCAGGGCCGGATCCACCTCCCGGAGCACCCGCATGGGGTTGCGGTAGGCCCGGTGGTAGAGGTCCAGGTCGATGTCACGGAAGATGGACCGCACCTCCGGGCGCCAAGTCCACCACAGGTTCTGGGTGAGGGTCTGGAGTTTCTGCTGGATCGGCTGCATGGTGGCTCCTCGCGGAGGATGGGGCGTCATCTTAGCGCCTCGATGGATCCGGGTTGTGTTTTTCCGGCTGGAGGAAGATGGCCCCGAGGGGCGGAGCTGTCAGCAGCAGGCTCCAGGGGTGGCCGTGGCAGGGAATCTCCTCGGCCTGGAGGCGCCCCTGGTTGCCCCAGTTCTGGCCGCCATAGCAGGCCGCATCGGAATTGAGCCGCTCCACCCAGGGGCCCGGGCGAGGCACTCCGATGCGGTAGCCCTCCCGGGGCTGGGCCGTGAGGTTCATCACCACCACCATCAGGTCCTGCGGATCGAAGCCCTGGCGCACGAAGGACAGCACCCCGCCCACCCGATCGTTGCAGTCGATCCACTGCAGGCCGCCAGGTTCGCAGTCCCGCTCGTGGAGCGCGGGCTCCGCGCGGTAGAGGCGGTTCAGATCGCCGACGAGCCGCTGCACGCCGCGGTGGGGCTCATGATCGAGCAGGTGCCAGTCCAGGCCCTTGTTGTGGTCCCATTCGTGGTCCTGGCCGAATTCGCCGCCCATGAAGAGGAGCTTCTTGCCGGGATGGGCCCACTGGTAGGCGTAGAGCAGGCGCAGGTTGGCGAACTGCTCCCAGCGGGTGCCCGGCATGCGCCAGAGCAGCGACTTCTTGCCGTGGACCACCTCGTCGTGGCTGAGGGGCAGCACGTAGTTCTCGCTGTCCTGGTAGAGCATCGAGAAGGTGATCTCGCTGTGGTGGTACTTCCGGTGAAGCATGCTGCGGCCCAGGAAGCGCAGGGTGTCGTGCATCCACCCCATGTTCCACTTGAAGCCGAAGCCCAGGCCGCCGGTGTCCGTGGGCCTCGAAACGCCGGGCCAGGCGGTGCTTTCCTCCGCCACCGTGAGGGTGCCCGGATGCTCCCGGTATACCGTGGCGTTGAGGCGCCGGAGGAAGGCCACGGCCTCCAGGTTCTCCCGCCCTCCGTGGATGTTGGGCACCCACTGGCCGTGGCGGCGGCTGTAGTCCAGGTAGAGCATGGAGGCCACCGCATCCACCCGCAGGCCGTCGAAATGGAACTGGTCCAGCCAGGACAGGGCGTTGGCGATGAGGACATTCTGAACTTCGGTGCGCCCGAAGTTGTAGATCAGCGTGCCCCAGTCCATGTGGCGGCCCTTGCGGGGGTCCGCGTGCTCGTAGAGGTGGGTGCCGTCAAAGGCGCCCAGGCCGTGGGCATCCTCCGGGAAGTGGGCGGGCACCCAGTCCAGCACCACGCCGATGCCGACCTGGTGGAATCGGTCCACCAGATGCCGCAGGTCGTCGGGGGTGCCGAAGCGGCACGTGGGCGCGAAGAGTCCCAGGGGTTGGTAGCCCCAGGAAGCATAGAAGGGGTGTTCGCTCAGGGGCAGGAACTGGACGTGGGTGAAGCCCAGCTCCGCCACGTAGGGCACCAGCTGGTCCGCCAGCTCCCGGTAGGACAGGAAGCTGCCGTCGCCGCGGCGCCGCCAGGAGCCCGCGTGGACCTCGTAGAGGCTGATGGGCGCGGTGTGGCGGTTCCGCTGAAGGCGCTCCGTCATCCAGGTTCCATCGTTCCAGGTGTGGCGCGGAGGCCCTTCCACGAAGGCCATGGGGCTGGCGGGGGCTTCCATCCGCGCGGCGCAGGGATCCGCCTTCAGGGGCAGCAGTCCGCCGTTCGGGTCTTCCAGCTCGAAGGCGTAGCCTTCGCCGGGCTGCAGGTGGGGGATGAAGAGTTCCCAATACCCGCCGTCGCCGTAGCGCTGCAGGGGGTGGACCCGGCCATCCCAGTGGTTGAAGGGGCCCACCACGCTCACCCGCCGGGCGTTGGGCGCCCATACCGCGAAGGCCACCCCCGCCACATCGCCAAAGGTCCGGGGATGGGCGCCCAGCGCCTCGTGCAGCTTCAGGTGGGTGCCCTCCGCCAGCAGGTAGCGGTCCGCCTCGCCCAGCACGGCGCCGAAGCGGTAGGGATCCTCCGCGACCCAGCTGCCGCCCCCGTTCCAGAGACGGAAGACGTAGGGGAAGGGCGGCTGCGCGGGAAGCTGGGCCTCCCACAGGCCTGGGAAACCCCCAGGGGCGAGGGGCGCCACCGTTGCGCCCGTGGCCCGGTCCAGCACTTCGCCGCCTTCGGCCCAGGGGATGAAGGCGCGCAGGCGAAGGCTGCCATCCGGGAGCGGATGCATCCCCAGGTGGGCCTTGGGATCCGGCATCACATCGCGGAGGTAGGTGGCCGGATCGAGGGTCATGGGCATGACTCCAGCATGACCCAGATCCGCAGCGCCTCGGTGGCGCTCCATGCCTGGGCGTCGCAGCCCCGCTGCGCGTGGGGCGCATCGCCGTCCAGGATCTCCGGCAGGTGTCCCAGGCATCCCTCCGCCAGCAGGGCGGCGCAGGAACCCAGGTGCGCCCGGGCGGCGGCGCAGGCGGTTGCATCGTCGGGCCAGGCCTTCGCCAGGGCTTCGGCGAAGAGGGGCAGCAGCCAGCACCAGGCGGTGCCGTTGTGGTACGCGGGCTTGCGGCGGGTGTCCTCGTCGCCTTCGTAGCGGCCCCAGTAGGGATGGCGGGGATCGTTGAGGGGTTGGCCGCCGGGGCCGCGAAGGGGCAGGGGCTCCCGCACGGGGAGCGGCGCCAGGCTGCGCAGGGCGCCGGGCACCAGGAGGTGCCGTTCGCAGGCCGCAACCACCCGCCGGGCGCGGGCGGGTTCCAGCAGGCCCAGGGCAACCACCCAGAGCTGGTTGGGACGCAGGTGACCATCGGGCCGGGCCTGGGCGGCGGGTGTTCCCGCCGGAGCCAGCAGGGTGTCGTGGCACCAGCCCTCCGCTTCATCCCAGAAACCACCGAGGCTGGCCTGGGCCCGGTCCGCCAGCGCGGTCCAGGCCGAATCGCCCTCCAGGGCCGCCACCTGGCGTAGCAAACGGATCCAAAGGCCCTGAAGTTCGATGGGATAGCCTTCCCGGGGGGTGCAGGCCGGGAAATTGGTGTCCATCCAGGTGAAGTGGGCGGGGCTCCAGATCAGGCCCGAGGCGGGATCCATGCGGATGCCGTTGGGGGTGCCATCCCGGTAGCCCCGGGCGATGGAATCCAGCACTTCGGCCAGGGTGCGGTCCCCGGCCCGCTCCTGGAGGAAGGCAGGCCCGAAACGCCGGGCGGCGTCTTCGCAGGCCAGGGCAAACCACAGGGGTGCATCGGAGGTGGAGCGGTTGGCCGTGGAATCGGCCCCCAGCATGTTGGGCAGGGTGCCACGGTCCTCGAAGGCCCCGAAGGTGCGTAGGATGCTCCGGGCTTCCCGCTCGAAGCCACCTGCCAGCAGGCCCCGGCAGGCGATGAGGGTGTCCCGGCCCCAGTCCAGGAACCAGGGGTAGCCGGCGATGACCGTGAGCCCCGGGCCCCGGCGGGCCAGGAAGGCCGAGGCGGACCGGCGCAGGGCTTCGCGGAGGTCCGAGGGCCCGGGCGCGGGCTCGCGAAGCGCTTCCAGGGGCGGGGGCTCCGGGTCGGCGGAAAGCTGCACCCGCACGGGGCGGCCCACCGCGAGCTCGATCTCGAACCAGCCGGGGCTCCAGGCATCGCCGCGGTCCGCCATGCCCCGCTGGGCCTCCACGGAATGGTGCAGATCCCGGCTCCATTCCGGTTCCAGGTGGAAGCGTCCCGCTTCGCTCTCCCCCCGCAGGCGGCGGTCCTCCGCCGGGGCGAAGGTGAAGCCGATGCCCTCGGCCAGGGGTTCGGTGATGCGCCGAAAGAAGGCTTCCTGGCCATCGGAACAGCGGGTTTCCTGGTGGAAGGAGCGGTCCTCCAGGTCGAAGCGCAGGGTCACCCGCAGGGAGGCCTCCGGCGGGAGCGGATCCCCGGATGAAGGGGGCTGGGCGAGCCGTTCCAGGCGCACGCGGACGGTGTTGTGACCCTCCTGCAGCTCCAGTTCCAGGCGCAGCAGCGCCGCGCGGCCATCCCCCGCGGGCACCCGGAAGGTCCATCGGGCCGGGGGCCCGGCCTGGAAGGCGAGCAGGTGGGCGCCTTCCAGGGACGAGAGAAATCCATCGGCGTTGGCCCAGGCCCGCAGGCGCTTCACCAGCACATGGCGGTCGCAGGGGGCTTCGGGATGGAGGTTGGCGGCCAGCAGCGCATCGTATTTGCTGGCGATGCGGCCCAGATCGGTGTGCACCCGCGCCATGGCGCCCCGGCCGTTGGTGAGCAGGACCAGACCCTCGGCGGCGGGCCCGGGGGCAGGCAGGGGATCGGGCGCGAGCAGACGCAGGGTGCCCTCCAGAGGCGCCTGGCCGCCCTGGAAGCGCTCCAGCGTGAGGGTCGCGGACTCGCCCCCGGAAGAAAGGTCCGCAAAGGCCGATGGCGGGAAGGCCGCCACCTGGCCCCCGGAGACGGGGGTGGAGCGCTGGCGCAGGGGTGTTCGGCCGGGGCGGGCGAGGATGGCCGTGAAGGGTTGGGCCTCCCGCACCAGCAGGCTGTGGCCCGGCGGCACCGGCCTCACCCGGCGGGCGTCCAGGGCTTCCCACAGGGCCACGGCGGGGTAGCCCGGGTCCTTCAGGGCTGTGCGCAGCGCAGCACCGGCATCGATCCTGGCCTGGGCCCGGTCCAGGCGGGGCAGGGCAGCCAGGAACGCGGACGGATCCGCCTCCACGAAGGCCGCCAGGGCCTCCGGCGCGAGGGGGCCCACCCCTTCGGCGCCCAGGTGTTCCGCCAGATGGGTGAACCCGAAAGCCGCCTGGGCCCGCAGGCGGCGGTAGGCTTCGCCGGAAAGACCCCGGGGTTCCCGGGCGGGGGCCAGGGCGAAGGCGGCGCCGGGTGCCAGGGTGCAGGTCGGGGCGCCCTCGGGCGGGGGCTGGCCGAGGAGATCCACCCAGCCAGCCGCGGCTTCGGGCAGACGAATTGTGTGTTCGAGGTCCGGATCCAGGTTCACCACCACCAGACAGGCGTCCAGCCCTTCGGCGGACGTGCGCTGCAGCACCAGCACCGGATCGTCCTCGCCGCTCAGGCGCTCGATCCGGGCGCCATCGAAGAAGCAGGGGTGGTCCGAAACCAGCCGGTTGAGGGCGGCCAGTTCGGGAACCAGATTGTCCTCGGAGCCCCAGGCCAGGCCGGTGGCCTGATGCACATCGATCTTCTCGGGCGCCAGCCATTCCACGCCGCAGGTGAGGCCCCAGGCGCCACTGACGCTCGCCAGGGCGCAGAGCCGGTTCCGCAGCAGCGACCACACCCGGCCCCGGCGGGCCAGCCGGTCGTTGTCGTGGGTTTCGGCGCAGTGGACCAGGGGGCCCAGCCGTTGGGCCTGCCGCAGGGCGTGATCCAGGTAGCCGCTCACGGCCCTGGGCGCGTGGTTCTGGAAGAGTTCCGAATAGGCCCAGGTGAGGCTGCCTTCCGCGAGCAGGGCTTCGGTGGTCTCCCATGCGCCCCCGAGGCCCTCCAGCAGGAAGACGGTTTCCGGGAATTCCTGGCGCACCCGGGCGGCGATGTACTGCCAGGCGGGCAGGGGGATCATGTAGCCCGCGTCGCAGCGGAAGCCGTCCACGCCCCGCCGACACCAGGTCAGCAGGCTGTCCGCCACCCGGGTCCAGAGTTCGGGGCGCTGGTGATCCAGTTCCACCAGATCGCCCCAGGTGACGCCCCAGGCGCCGGGACTGCGGAAGGCCCCGCCGGGTTCCCTGCGGAAGCCTTCCGGGGCCTCCTGCATGAGTCTGGAACCCCAGCCCGTGTGGTTGACCACGATGTCGAGGAAGACCAGAGCCTCCCGGGCGTGGACGGCGTGGGCCAGTTCCCGGAACTGGTCCTCCGCCGTGCTGCGCCGGTCGAAGACCACCAGGGCCGGATCGATGCCTTCCAGGTCCAGCTGGGCGTAGGGACTGCCGAAGCGGCCCATGCGGGCGTAGGTGGTGGGCGTGGGGCCGAGGGGCAGCAGGTGGAGGATGCGGAAGCCCAGGGTGTCCACGATGTGGGGCACGCAGGCAGCGAGATCCCGCAGGGTGCCCGAGGGCGGGATCACCGTGAGGCCCCGGCGGTCCAGTTCCTGCCAGCGGTGTTCCTCGCCTTCCCGCAGGGCCCGGACCAGGGTCCGTGTGGGGCCGAAAAGGCGCGGGAAGGCGCAATAGATCGTATTGGCGGTGCGCAAGCCGTCCGGCAGCACGGAAATGCCCAGGTCCTCCCCTTCGGGCCAGTGCTGGCGGCCTTCGGGATCCAGCAGGTAGGCCTTGGCGCGGAAGTGGCCGGGCTCCGTGAGGGGCAGATCCAGGCTCCACCGGTCCCCCTGGCGCTCCAGGGGGATGTCCCGCCAGCTGGCGCCCGCGAAGGTGCCGGGATCCGCGGCCCCCCGTCCCGCCAGGGCCACCACTTCCGCCCGGGCCCGGGAGCCCCGGGTGAGGTTGGTGCGGAGGAAGGCCCTTGCGCCCGGATGCAGGCTGCCCTCCAGATCCACCCGCAGCCGGTCGCCCACATAGCGGAGGATGCGGCTGCCGGGTGCAGGGTTCAGGCGGGGGCGTTCCATGTCGATTCCACCTTCCATTCGACCAGGGGCAGGCTCAGCGTGAATGTGGAGCCGCGCCCCAGCTCGCTGGAGACCGCCACCTCCCCGTTCATGAGCCCTGCCAGGTGCTTGACGATGGCGAGACCCAGGCCGGTGCCGGGAACCCCCCGGGCCGAGGGACTGCGGTAGAACCGTTCGAAGATGCGGGCCTGTTCGGTGGGCGCGATGCCCGGTCCCTCGTCCCGGACCCTCCAGCGCAGCCAGGGCCCTTCACGCTCCACGCTCAGCACCACCGTGCCGCCTTCGGGGCTGAACTTCAGGGCGTTGGACAGGAGGTTCCCCAGGAGCTGATGCAGCCGCAGGGGATCCGCCTGGAAGGTGAAGCCCTGGAGGGCGCTGGGCACCATGGGGGTCATCCGAACGCCCAGCGCCGCGGCCTGGGGCTGGAGATCCTCCAGCAGGTCTTCCTGGAAGGCCTCCAGGGCGATGGGCTCGGGTTCCAGGTGGAGGGCGCCGGTTTCGATGCGGCTCAGCTCCGCGATGTCGTTGAGCAGCAGGGTCATGCGATCCACCGCCCGCAGGATGGTGCGGAGGCTGCTTTCGCCTTCCGGCAGCACCAGCTGCCCGTCCAGGAGGTTCTCGGCGGCCACGCGGATGCCCGTGGTGGGCGACTTCAGCTCGTGGCTGGCGTTGGAAATGAACTTCTGGCGCGTGGTTTCCAGGGCCTCCTGCCGGGTGACATCCTCCACCGTCACCAGCAGCCCCGGCAGCCCTTCGGGATCCGGACAAGGCACCGCCTGGAGCTGGAGATGCTTGGGCCCCCGCTGCAGCGGCCAGGCCTGGGGAGCCCCTCCGTAGGCGGCTTCCAGATGCTTCAGGCATCCCGGTTCCCGGAAGGCCTCCACCACCGTGGCGCCCAGTTCCAGGTGACTGGAGGAACCCAGCAGCGTTCGGGCCGATGTGTTGAACACGGCGATGTGGCGGGCCTGGTCCAGCAGGATCACGCCCGTGTGCAGATGGTCCACCAGCGTCTGGCGGAGCCGCGCCTCCACCTGCACCCGGGTTTCGGCCCGCTGGAGGCCCGTCTCCAGCGCCTGCCAGGCCTTGGTGGCCTCCCGGAACACCCACTCGTCCCGCACGGATACGGGCAGGGTCTTGGCCAGGCGCTCCACCAGCTCGAGGGCCTGCCGGTGGTGCCACCACCCCCAGCCCAGGCCCGCCAGCACCGTTCCGACCCCCGTCGCCCGGAGCACCGGTTCCGTCGCGAACGCCGCCAGGGCTGTACCCGACAACACCACCAGCCCCGCCTTCCAAGGCGAGGGCGGCGTGAGCACCGGAGGCAGGACCGTCATGACACCCAGAATGCCAGCCCTGCTGTGACCCCCGTGTGACGGCCTGGAACCCAGGCAGTGACAGCGCGCCTTCGGTGGGGAAGAGACCCTGACTTGTTGGGTGGAAAATTTATGCCCGGTAAATTCAGCCATGATCGATTACAGTGAATGTTACATGTGATGGCTTATCTGCTGTGAGCCTTTCATGGGGAAGGGGCTTGCATGCGGTATCGATTCACCCCCCTTGTTTCATGAGGTGCGATAGGCCTCAGGCTGGGCCGGGTCGTGCGGCGTGTT